>NZ_JBRRDY010000026.1:0-70630 GCF_056759935.1 Stenotrophomonas sp. STEN035 | reverse complement strand
GTCGGTGGGGGGGCGCCCGGGTGTGGGGCGGCGGGCGGCATTGTCCATAGGCCGGCGCGTGATGGGCGCGCCACTACTGGTGGAGCATTCGGGATTGCGGGGCAGGCCAATGCCGAGCATGGCTCGGCACTACAGGTGAGGCGTTCGGGATTGCGGGGCAGGCCTCATGCCGGGCATGGCTCGGCACTACGGTGAAGCGTCAGCGCTTGCGGCGGCGCTTGCCCAGGTCGCGGGCCAATACCCAGACGACGAGTATGTTGACCGCCAGCAGCAGCCATGAGGCCCAGCCGGGGTGCTTGACGATGGCGTAGAAGTCCAGCGGCAGGTAGAGCGCGGCGGAGATGCAGCCCAGCCATGAGGCCCACGCCTTGGCGCGCCACAAGCCCCAGGCTTCAAGCACGCGCAGCAGCCCGTAGCCGACCAGTACGGCGGCGCCGAGGTGAACGGTATCGGGGGTGATCATGTCCAGCAGCGAGGAGAACGCGCCGTTCTCGGGGTCACCACCTGCACGGTGGATCAGGGCATTGATGATGTTGCGAAGCGGAGCCGGCCCAGAGATTTCCAGGCCAGCCGCAGCGAGAAAGGCCAGTACGGCCTTTCCCGCTTCCAGCAGCGCGATGGCTGCCAGTCCCGGATGCGCATGCGGATCCGGGTTGTAGGGCGTGTTGCTGGTCAACGCATCAACCGCGCGAAGACTTCTTGCGCTCGCTTTCGGTCAGACCCTTCTTGCGCAGGCGGATTTCCTTCGGGGTGATCTCGACCAGTTCGTCGTCCTCGATGAAGTCCAGTGCCTGCTCCAGCGAGTACTTGATCGCCGGGGTCAGCTGGATCGCGTCATCCTTGCCCGAAGCGCGCATGTTGGTCAGCGGCTTGGTCTTGATGGCGTTGACGGTCAGGTCGTTGTCCTTGGAGTGGATGCCGACCAGCTGGCCTTCATACACGTTGTCACCTTCGGCGGCGAACAGCTTGCCGCGTTCCTGCAACGGTCCAAGCGAGTAGGCCGGGGTGGCGCCCGCAGCATTGGCGATCATCACGCCGTTCTGGCGCTTGGCGATGGCGCCCTGTTCCTTCGGGCCGTAATGGTCGAACACGTGGAACAGCAGGCCAGAACCCTGGGTCAGGGTCTTGAACTCGTTCTGGAAACCGATCAGGCCACGGGCCGGGATCTGGTACTCAAGGCGCACACGGCCCTTGCCGTCCGTTTCCATGTTCTTCAGCAGGCCCTTGCGGGAGCCCAGCTTTTCCATCACACCGCCCTGGTGGACTTCTTCGATGTCCACCACCAGCTGCTCGATCGGCTCCATGGCCTGGCCGTCGATCTGCTTGATGATGACTTCCGGGCGCGACACGGCCAGCTCGTAGCCTTCACGACGCATGGTTTCGATCAGCACCGACAGGTGCAGCTCGCCACGGCCAGAGACCAGGAACTTGTCGGCGTCTTCCAGCTGTTCCACCTTCAGGGCCACGTTGTGGACCTGCTCGCGGTCCAGACGGTCCTTGAGCTGGCGGCTGGTCAGGAACTTGCCACCGGACAGGTCCTTGCTACCGGCGAACGGCGAGTTGTTGACCTGGAAGGTCATCGAGATGGTCGGCTCGTCAACGGTCAGTGCCGGCAGTGCTTCCGGGGTTTCCGGGTGGCACAGGGTGTCGGAGATGGTCAGTTCCGGAATACCGGAGATGGCAACGATATCGCCGGCTTCGGCGGTGTCCTGCTCGATGCGCTCCAGGCCCAGGAAGCCCAGTACCTGGCCAACCTTGCCGTTGCGCTTCTTGCCTTCACGGTCGATCACGGCAACCTGCATGCCCTTCTTCAGGGTGCCACGCTGGATGCGGCCGATGCCGATCACGCCGACGAAGTTGTTGTAGTCCAGCTGGCTGATGCGCATCTGGAACGGGCCTTCCGGGTCGACTTCCGGCTTCGGCGCGTGCTGCATGATGGCTTCGTACAGCGCGGTCATGTCGCCGTCGCGCACGGTGTCTTCCAGGCCGGCATAGCCGTTCAGGGCCGAGGCGTAGACGATCGGGAAGTCGAGCTGCTCATTGGTGGCGCCGAGCTTGTCGAACAGGTCGAACACCTGGTCGATCACCCACTCCGGACGCGAGCCCGGGCGGTCAACCTTGTTGACCACGACGATCGGCTTGAAGCCCATCGCGAAGGCCTTCTGGGTGACGAAGCGGGTCTGCGGCATCGGGCCGTCCATCGCGTCGACCAGGATCAGCACGGTGTCGACCATCGACAGCACGCGCTCCACCTCGCCGCCGAAGTCGGCGTGTCCCGGGGTGTCGACGATGTTGATCCGGTTTTTGATGCCGGTCTTCTTGTCTTCCCAGGTAATGGCCGTGTTCTTGGCCAGAATGGTGATGCCGCGTTCCTTTTCCTGGTCGTTGCTATCCATCACGCGCTCGGCGAGTACCGTACGCTCGGACAGGGTGCCGGACTGCTTGAGCAGCTGGTCGACGAGGGTGGTCTTGCCATGATCGACGTGGGCGACGATGGCGATGTTGCGAAGATTTTCGATGGACATGCGAAAGACGGCCAGCCGGTGCCGTGAAATGGGGAAAATGAGTCCAGCATTATAGCGCTATGTGGGCGCTGTGCGAAAACTGCCGTTCAGACTCGTCTGATTGCCCATTCAGCCTCCCGCCGTTCATGCTGCTGCGGAGGGGCAGCAGCACGGGCGGAGCCGGGTGTAAACTAGCTGGCTATTGAGAGTCGTCTTCTTTACTAAGGATTTCCATGTCGCTGATCGCCAATTTCGACACCTCCCGTGGCCTGATCAAGGTCGAGCTGTATGCCGACAAGGCACCGCTGACCGTGGCCAACTTCGTCAACCTGGTGAAGCATGGCTTCTACGACGGTCTGGCGTTCCACCGCGTGATCGCCGACTTCATGGTCCAGGGCGGCTGCCCGGAAGGTTCAGGCCGTGGTGGTCCGGGCTACCGTTTTGAAGATGAAACCAAGAACGGTGTGCGCCACGAGCGCGGCGTGCTGTCCATGGCCAATGCCGGCCCGAACACCAACGGCAGCCAGTTCTTCATCACCCACATCAAGACCGATTGGCTCGATGGCAAGCACACCGTGTTTGGCAAGGTGCTCGAAGGCCTGGACGTGGTTGACGCGATCCAACAGGGCGATGCGATCAACAAGATCACCCTGGAAGGCGATACCGACGCCGTGCTGGCCGCCAAGGCTGACCGCGTCGCCGAGTGGAACAAGATCCTCGCCGCCTGATTGATACCGACGGCCACCTGCACAGGTGGCCGTTTCTGATTCCAGCTGGCCAGCGCGCCTGCGCATGCCCGGCCTTACCCCCACAACCGCTTCTTAGCAGAGGAAACCCCCATGAAAGCACCCGTTCGTGTTGCCGTAACCGGCGCTGCCGGCAATATCGGTTATGCACTGCTGTTCCGCATCGCTTCTGGCGAAATGCTGGGCAAGGATCAGCCGGTCATCCTGCAGCTGCTCGAAATCGACAACGAAAAGGCCCAGGCCGCCCTGCAGGGTGTGGTCATGGAACTGGAAGACTGCGCATTCCCGCTGCTGGCTGGCGTGGTGACCACCGCTGACCCGCTGGTGGCCTTCAAGGACGTCGACGTGGCCCTGCTGGTCGGCGCACGTCCGCGCGGCCCGGGCATGGAGCGCAAGGACCTGCTGCTGGAAAACGCCAAGATCTTCACCGTGCAGGGCAAGGCACTGAACGCCGTCGCCAAGCGTGACGTCAAGGTGCTGGTGGTCGGCAACCCGGCCAACACCAACGCCTACATCGCGATGAAGTCGGCGCCGGACCTGAACCCGCGCAACTTCACCGCCATGCTGCGCCTGGACCACAACCGCGCCCTGAGCCAGCTGGCTGCCAAGACCGGCAAGACCGTGGAGAGCTTCGAGCACTTCACCGTGTGGGGCAACCACAGCCCGACCATGTACCCGGACTACCGCTTCGCCACCACCGGCGGCGCCAAGGTCGGCGAGCTGATCAACGATCAGGAATGGAACGCCAACACCTTCATCCCGACCGTCGGCAAGCGAGGCGCAGCGATCATCGCCGCCCGTGGCCTGTCCTCGGCCGCGTCGGCTGCCAATGCCGCCATCGACCACGTGCATGACTGGGTGCTGGGCAGCAACGGCAAGTGGGTGACCATGGGCGTGCCGTCCGACGGCTCCTACGGCATTCCGGAAGGCGTCGTGTTCGGCTTCCCGGTAACCACAGAGAACGGCGAGTACACCATCGTCAAGGACCTGCCGATCGACGACTTCTCCAAGAAGTACATCGACATCACCCTGGGCGAGCTGGAAGAAGAGCGCGCTGGCGTTGCCGACCTGCTGTAACAGCTGTCGGTTGATGTGATGCAATGAACGGGGAGGCTTCGGCCTCCCCGTTTTTTGTTGTTGTAGTGCCGAGCCATGCTCGGCAGGGGCTCTACGAGTGAAGCCTCTGCCGAGCATGGCTCGGCACTACAGGGCTGCGGCCTTTGCCGAACATGGCTCGGCACTACGCTCCCTCCCTTTCGCGGAGCGAAGGGGAGGGTTGGGGAGGGGTAAGCTTTCTGCCGGCTGATGCGGCCATGGCTTCGCGGTTCGGCGATGTTTCTGCCACATGCCTGGTAAAGCCCCTGCCGAGCATGGCTCGGCACTACATTTTTCTCTTGGATATGACTGACAAGATTGCTTTGCACTACATCGACGAGGCGTTGCTGGTGGCGGAAAAGCCGGCCGGGCTGTTGTCTGTGCCCGGGCGCCTGCCGGAAAACCAGGACTGCGTTGTAGCGCGTCTGCAGCAGGAGTATTCGGATGCATTGACCGTGCACCGTCTGGATCAGGTTACTTCCGGTTTGATGTTGTACGCGCGCGGCAAGGCGATGCAGGTTGCCTTGTCCAAGCAGTTTGAACAGCGCCAGGTCAGCAAGCGCTATGAAGCGTTGGTGCAGGGACTGGTCGAGGAAGATTCCGGCGAAATTGATCTGCCGCTGATCTGCGATTGGCCGAACCGGCCGAAGCAGATGGTAAGTTTTGAACTGGGCAAGCCGTCGTTGACCCGTTGGCGGGTATTGGCGCGCGATGTTGCTGCGCAGACCTCGCGGGTTGAGCTGGAGCCGGTGACCGGGCGCAGCCATCAGCTGCGGCTGCACCTGGCCAGCATTGGCCATCCGATCGTCGGCGATGTGATGTATGACGCGCTGCCTGCGCTGCGGGTTTGCCTGCATGCGCGACGCCTGGGGTTTGTGCATCCGCTGACTGGGGTGGCGTTGGAGTTTGTTTCCGAGTGCCCTTTCTAAGGCGGGGGCTGTTCTTGCTGGAAGCTTCCCCTCACCCCAACCCCTCTCCAGCACGCGGGAGAGGGGCTAGCAAAGCGTCGGCTGCCAGTGCACTAACCCCTCTCCCGTTTACGGGAGAGGGGTTGGGGTGAGGGCAAGCTTTTAGCTTTCAGCTCGTAGCCCAAGGCCCGTAGTCCCGAAATTTCCGCCTCCAAGCCTTTGGTCTTAAGACCATCGTCGCAAGGAGCCCAACCCACCCTCCGGACTATGCTCGGCGCACAGCCAGGCAGTTACCGGAGGGTGTCGTGCAGTACGAGCAGATCTACCGCCGTTCCATCGAAGAGCCGGAAGCTTTCTGGGCTGAAGAAGCCAAGGCGATCCACTGGCATCGCCCGCCGCAGCAGATCCTGGATTACTCCAATCCACCGTTCCGGCGTTGGTTTGTCGGTGGCGAAACCAACCTCTGCTACAACGCGGTAGACCGGCATCTGGCCGAGCGCGGCGAGCAGCTGGCGCTGGTCGCCATCTCCACCGAAACCAACATCACCCGCGAACTCACTTACCGCGACCTCCATCGCGAAGTGAATGCCTTCGCCGCCGTGCTGCTCAAACTCGATGTCGGCCGTGGCGATCGCGTCGTCATCTACATGCCGAACATGGCCGAGGCGGTGTTCGCGATGCTGGCCTGCGCGCGCATCGGTGCGGTGCACTCGGTCGTGTTCGGTGGTTTTGCTGCGCACAACCTGGCGCTGCGTATCGACGATGCAAAGCCAAAACTGCTGATCGTCGCCGATGCCGGCATGCGCGGTGGCAAGGTCATTCCGTACAAAGCGATGGTCGATGCTGCCTGCGCTGAAGCCACTACGCCGCCACCCAAGGTGCTGATCGTCTCGCGCGGTCTGGATGCAGCAGAACCGCGCATCGCCGACCGCGACGAGGACTATGCGCAGCTGCGTGCGCAGGTTGGCGACGTGGAAGTGCCTGTGCAATGGCTGGAGTCCAACGAGCCCAGCTATCTGCTGTACACCTCCGGTACCACCGGTAAGCCCAAGGGCGTGCAGCGCGATGTCGGTGGCTATGCGGTGGCGATGGCGCAGTCGATGCGCACGGTGTTTGATTGCGCGCCGGGCCAGGTGATGTTCTCCACCTCCGATGTCGGCTGGGCGGTTGGGCATTCCTATAACGTCTATGGTCCCTTGATCGGTGGTTGCACCTCGTTGTTGTACGAAGGCCTGCCGATCAATCCCGATGCAGGCATCTGGTGGGCGCTGTGTGAGCAGTACGGCGTGCGCACGATGTTCTCTTCGCCGACCGCGATCCGCGTGCTGAAAAAACACGACGTGGATTTCATCGATAGGCATGACCTGTCCGAGCTGAAGTACCTGTTCCTGGCCGGTGAGCCGCTGGATGAGCCGACCGCGAAGTGGATCACCGGCGCGCTGCACAAGCCGGTCATCGATAATTACTGGCAGACCGAAACCGGTTGGCCCGCATTGACCTTGTTGCCAGGCCTGGATATGAAACCGGTGAAGTTCGGCTCACCGGGCTTTCCAAATCTTGGCTACAAAATGAAGGTCATCGACGAGCAGACTGGCGCTGAAGTGCCGCCCGGGCAGAAGGGCGTGTTGGTGATCCAGCCACCGTTGCCGCCGGGCTGCATGAGCACGATCTGGAACGATGACGAGCGTTTTCTCAAGAGCTACTTCGGTCACTTCAAGGAGCTGCTGTACAGCTCGCTGGACTGGGCCATCCGCGATGAAGACGGCTACACCTTCATCCTTGGCCGCACCGATGATGTGATCAACGTCGCTGGGCACCGGCTGGGTACGCGCGAGATCGAGGAAGCCATCTCCGCCCATCCGCGGGTGGCCGAGGCGGCGGTGATCGGCGTGCATGACGAACTGAAGGGACAGGTGCCGCTGGTCTTCGTCACCTTGAAGCAGGTCAAACCCGGCGATGATGCCGGGCAGCTGGCGGCGGAAATGATGCAGCAGGTCACAGCTTCGCTGGGTGCGGTGGCGCGGCCGGCGCAGGTACATATCGTCAATGCGCTTCCCAAGACCCGTTCGGGTAAGCTGCTGAGGCGTTCATTGCAGGCATTGGCGGAACGGCGTGACCCGGGCGATCTGTCGACACTCGACGACCCGGGCGCACTGGAGGAAATCCGCCGCGCGCTGGGGAAATAGCGCGCAATCAGGCCGCGAGGCCATGATGCAGCGGTGATCGCAAGGGGGCGGTACGCGGGCAGATGCTTCGCATGTTGGGGAGCGGGGGCTCCTGCAAGATGCGCGCGTACCGTATTGCGATGCACAAAAGAGGGAGGGGGGGAATGGCATTCATCTATGCCAAGACGGCCGCTGGCCGCCTGGAGATCGAGAACCGTGGCCTGAAGCTGGCACCGGCATTGCGTTCGGTGCTGTTGCTGGTCGACGGGCAGCGCGATGCGCGCGAGTTGCAGCAGATGGCACAAGGCCTGCGCGCACCGGACGACGTCTTGCAGCAATTGGCTGCACTGGAATTGATCGACGCGGTCGCAGGCAGCGCTGACAAGGCACCGGTATTGCCGGTGACCACCCAGCTCGGCGACGATCCGCTGCGCTACCAGCAGCTGCGCGACTGGATGGCCGAATCGGTGCGCAAGCATCTGGGCCTGAAGGGCTATCTGATCCAGTTGAAGATCGACCGCAGCAAGACCGCCGTCAGCCTGGAGCAATTGTGGCCGGAGCTGGCTACGGCGCTGGGCAAGGCCAAGAGCCCCGCATTTGCCAGCCGCTGGTTGGAAGAAACGCGCGCCATGGTTGTTGGCTGACTGACTATTGGCGGCAGCTCGCGGCGCGGCTGCAGCAGCGCTGCCGTCGCCACGATGCAAGGGCACTATCATGGTGGCAGGTTCATCATGGGAGTGCCCTGCATGGCACAGGAAAACAGCGGCGACATCAGCACTGCGGGCTGGGATGCGATCAACGCGGCAATGGCTGCGCTCTACCCGGGGCAGGAGCCGCGGCATTTCGGCACGCTGCTGTCGCACACGCTGGGTGGCAACGATCCGCTGGACGGCATCAGTGTCTATTGGAGCGAGTCGCCGCGTCCACATTGGCACTACGTCAGCTACGGATTCTCCGAGCTGTACGACAAGCAGAGCGATGATCCGCAGGAAAGCGGCTTTGGTTTCGAGCTGACGTTCCGTCTTGCTGCCCAGGCAGGTGACGGCAAGCGCGGCGAACCACCGGCGTGGCCGATGAACCTGATGCAGAACCTTGCGCGCTATGTTTTCAGCAGTGGCAATGTATTCGAGGCTGGGCATCATCTCGATGCCAACGGCCCAATCGCGCTGGATACCGATACCAAGCTACGGCATCTTGCCTTTGTCGCCGATCCGCAGCTGCCGGCGATCGATACCGCCAACGGCCGTCTGAACTTCCTGCAACTGGTGGGTGTGACCGACGACGAGATGGCGGCGATCAAACGCTGGTCCACGCTCGGCGCATTGGAAGTCATGGAGCGGGCAATGTCGCTATGGATCACCGAGCTGGAGCGCGATTCCCTGCTGGCAGATCCCGGCATCGCCGCGCAGTTGGAAGCGGGCAGCCAGCGCGAGGGATCGAGCACTGGCATGTTGTTCGTGGAAACGCTGGAGTGGTCGGTCGAAGGCGTAACCACCACGCTGGTGCTGGGCGCGGGGCAGGTTGCCAGCGTGCTCGAGCTGCTGCCGCTGCGCCTGCAGCACGACAAGCCGTTGGTGGTGCTTGGCAAGGACCGCCAGTGGCGGTTTGAGCCCGGCCTGAGAGACGACCTGCAGAGCGATGACGACAGCGTGCGCTGTGTGCTGTCCGATGCCAGCCTGCAGGCGCTGTTGGGCAGCGTGCGCGCTGAGCGCGGTCTGTATCCGCTGCCGGGTGGCAAGCTGCAGATCGAAGTAAAGCCGACCTTGCTGCGTGATGGGCAGGGCGGCGTGATCCGCGAGATCGGTTGATCCCGCGGTCGCCGCGGCATTCATTGCGCAGCGGCGTTATAGGTTGCGCGCGGCCGGCAAGGAGAACTCGAAGGCTGCGCCTTCGTCGCTATCCAGCAGACGGATCTGGCGACGGTGCAGCTGCAGGATGCGGTGCACGATCAACAGGCCCAGACCGCCACTGTCCGGACGCTGGCTGCCCAGCGCCGGTAGCGTGCTGAACAGGTGATCGCGGCGTGCTGCGGGAATGCCTGGGCCGGTATCGGAGACACTGACCTGCACGTCGCCATCGAGTGCGCGCAACGTCACCGTGATGCGGCCGCCAGCCGGTGTATGCCGGATCGCGTTGTCGAGCAGGTTGGTCAGCACCCGCTCGATCAGGCCGAGGTCGGCTTCCACCGGCGGCAGGCCGGGGGGTATCACTGCTGCGAGTTGCTGCTGGCGTGACTGTGCGGCCAGTTCGAATTTCTGGAAGACGTCCTGGACCAGATCCGGCAGCGAGAACGCCTGCAGCTCCAGCACCACACCGCCATGTTCCAGTCGTGCAAGTTCGAACAAGGCCTGTGCAAGCCGACCAACCTTGTGGCTCTGCGACAGGGCGATGCCCAGATAGCGCTGGCGCTCCTCGGCGCTGAGGCTGGCGTCTTTGAGGGCGAGGGTTTCCAGATAGCCGTGCAACGACGACAGCGGCGTGCGCAGGTCATGCGACAGGTTGGCGACCAGTTCGCGACGCTGCAGGTCCTGCTGCCGAAGCTGCTGCCATTGCTCGCTGACGCGTTGGCTGAGATGGGCAAAGCTGTGTTGCAGGATGCTCAGCTCGTCGCGCTCACCGGCACGCAGCGGCGTCGGCGGCAAGGGCAGGCGCGGGTCGGCGCTGTCCACGTCGAAGGATTGGATGCGACGGGTAAGCTGGCGTAGCGGCCGGGTCACCCAGCGGAACGCGATCAGTCCAGCCAGCAGCCCGATCACCGCGACGATCGCCAGCGACCATAGCGTGGTGCGCAGATTGCTATTGGCAGCGATGTCAGCAGCCAGTGCTTCACGTTGCTCGCCGACCAGTACCACATAGATGTAGCCGACCTGGCGGCCCTGCACCCACAGCGGTGCGGCATTGAACACTTTGCGGGCGCTGCTGCTGCGCGGGTCGTCGCCGAAGATCGGCAGCTTTTCGCCGTTGAGCAGTGCCTGCACCGGTGCCAGATCAACGCGGTCCCGCTTGAGGTGGCCTTCAGGCGCGTCATGGCCGAGGATGCGGCCTGCGTCATCCAGCAGATAAACCTCGACGCTGGGATTGACCGACATCAGTTTGCCGAACAGGGCACGCACTTCGCCATCGCGGATGCCGCGTGCATCCATCAACTCGCCGCTGCGAGCGATGTGCTCGGCCAGGCCGCGTGACAGGCGCTGCACGGTTTCCTGCTCGTGCATGCGGTTGCTGCGCATCTGTATCCAGGCCAGCGCGCCGCAGCAGATCAACAGCAACGCACAGAACACCAGCGTCAGGCGCTGCGAGAGCGTCAGCCGGTTCATGCCGTGCTCCCATCGTCGCTCGCCAGTTTGTAGCCACGTCCCCACACCGTGAGAATGCGTTTCGGCACTGCCGGATCGTGTTCGATCTTGTTGCGCAGACGGTTGATGTGGGTGTTGACGGTGTGTTCGTAGCCATCATGCTGATGGCCCCAGACCTGGTTGAGCAGCTCCATCCGCGAGTACACCTGGTCGGGATGGCGGGCGAAGAAATACAGCAGGTCGAATTCGCGCGGGGTGAGTTCCAGCGGGCGTCCTTCAACCAACGCGGTGCGTGCGACCGGGTCGATGCGCAGGCCGGCAACTTCGATCGCGCCAGCATCGATGCGTGCGTTCTGCGCCATCGCTTCGACCCGCCGCAACAAGGCCTTCACCCGCGCTACCAGCTCCAGCATCGAAAATGGTTTGGCCAGGTAGTCGTCGGCGCCCAGCTCCAGACCGAGGATGCGGTGCAGTTCGCTGGCGCGCGCGCTGGTGATGATGATCGGTGTGTAGCGCGTCATCGCGCGGGCGCGACGGCAGATTTCCAGGCCGTCCACGCCAGGCAGCATCAGGTCCAGCACCAGCGCATCCCATTGCCCGCTTTCCAGCAGGCGCACGCCTTCGTCACCGCTGGCCGCATGGGTGACGTCATAGCCTTCGTCACGCAGATGCATGCGCAGCAGGTTGGCGATGTGGACATCGTCTTCGACGATCAGGATGCGTTTGCTGCTGCTCATCGACGCCTGCGGCCGCTGGAGGGGATGGCTGGCATTGTGCTTGGACCGGCGCGCGGATGTGTCACGAAGAATTTAACTCTGCGTGAGGATTCGTTGACCTGCCTGGGCGCAGCATGGCCACATCGTCCCTGGCTGGAGAACGCCCATGTCGCTCACCCGTCGCAAGCTGCTCGGTATCGGCGGTATGGCCGCCGCCGCTGGCGTGCTGGGTCTGACTGCCTGCAACGGTCCAGCACCGGCAGCACCCGCACGCGGCGCCGTGTTTGAGGTGATGCGCAGCGACGCCCAATGGCGTCAGCAGCTCACCCCCGCGCAATACACAGTGCTGCGCCAGCAGGGCACCGAGCGGGCGTTCAGCAGCCCGCTCAATAACGAGCACCGGCGTGGCACCTTCAACTGTGCGGGCTGCGCGCTGCCGCTGTTCTCCTCGGCGACCAAGTTCGACAGCGGTACCGGCTGGCCCAGCTTCTGGGCACCGCTGCATGGCGCCGTAGGCGAAGACCGCGATACCACCTACGGCATGACCCGGGTCGCGGTGCATTGCCGACGCTGTGGTGGTCATCTGGGCCATGTGTTCGAAGACGGCCCGCGCCCTACCGGGCTGCGTTACTGCATGAACGGCGTGGCCCTGCAGTTCGTCGCGGCCTGAGCGCCGCTTCCCATATTCAAGAAGGATGCTTCCATGTTCCTGTTGGTACTGGCCTATCTCGGCGGCGTACTTACCCTGCTCAGCCCCTGCATCCTGCCGGTGCTGCCCTTCGTATTCGCGCGCGCTGACCGGCCATTCCTGCGTAGCGGGCTGCCGCTGCTGGTTGGCATGGCGCTGATGTTCGCGGTAGTCGCCAGCCTCGCAGCGGTAGGCAGCCAGTGGGTGGTGCAGGCCAACCAGATCGGGCGCTGGATCGCGCTGGTGGTGATGGCGCTGTTCGCCGTCGCGCTGCTGTGGCCGGCGTTGGCGGATCGCTTGTTGGCGCCGTTGCAGCGCCTGGGCGTGCGTCTTGGCGCAGCCGCCGATGCGGGGCAGGGGGGGGTGCTCAGCTCCTTGCTGATTGGCGTGGCCACCGGCCTGCTGTGGGCACCGTGCGCGGGCCCCATCCTTGGCCTGATCCTGACCGGCGCGGCACTGCAGGGGGCAAATGTCGGCACCACTGGCTTGCTGCTGGCTTATGCGTTGGGCGCAGCGACGTCGCTGGCGCTGGCGGTGTGGATAGGCGGGCGCGTGTTCACCGCCTTGAAGCGGCGCTTGGGCGTGGGCGAATGGATCCGTCGTGGTTTGGGAATCGCTGCCTTGTTTGCGGTGCTGGCAATCGCGATGGGTTGGGATACCGGCCTGCTGACGCGGCTGTCCACGGTCAGCACGGCCAGGCTGGAGCAGAAGCTGCTGGATGCGCTGCCTTCGCAACAGCCGGCAGCAGGTCCGGCAATGATGATGATGGCGGGTGATGCCAAGGGCGATGCCAGCCTGCCGGTGGAAGGTGAGCTGCCGTCACTGGCCGGTGCTACCGGCTGGCTCAACAGCCCGCCGCTGGATGCGCAGCAACTGCGCGGCAAGGTGGTGCTGGTCGATTTCTGGACCTACTCCTGCATCAACTGCCTGCGTGCCATGCCCTATGTGCGCGACTGGGCCGAGCGCTACAAGGATCACGGGCTGGTGGTGATTGGCGTGCATGCGCCGGAGTTCGCCTTTGAGCGCGACCTTGGCAATGTGCAGCGCGCGGTTGCTGATCTGAAGGTCACTTACCCGGTCGCCATCGACAATGATTTCGCGATCTGGCGCGGCTTCAACAACAAGTACTGGCCGGCGCATTACTTCATCGATGCGCAGGGACGCATCCGCGCCCATCACTTTGGTGAAGGCAACTACGAACAGTCCGAGCAGATCATCCGCCAGCTGCTGCGCGAGGCTGGCAACAGCTTGCCGGGTGACGCGGCACCGGCAATGCGCATGGCCGCCAGCGGCGTCGAGCGCCAAGCCGACATGAGCAGTTTGAAGTCGCCGGAAACCTATGTCGGTCATGCGCGTGCCGAGCATTTTGCCTCGCCCGGAGGCATGCAGGCTGGGCAGGTCAGCGAGTACGCCGTGCCGATGCAGTTGCAGCTCAATCAATGGGCGCTGGGCGGCCGTTGGATCGTCGGCGAGGAAGACGCGCAGTTGGAACAGGCCGGCGGGCGTATCGCATTCCGCTTCCATGCCCGCGACCTGCATCTGGTATTGGCGCCACAGGACCCTGCGCGGCCGGTGCGCTTCCGCGTGCGTATCGATGGCCAGGCGCCGCAGGCGGCAGCTGGCAGCGACGTATCAGCGCAGGGCGAGGGTAGGGTGGACCAGAACCGCTTGTATCAATTGATCCGCCAGAACGGCGAGGTGCGCGAGCGCACATTCGAGATCGAGTTCCTCGATCCGGGCGTGCGCGCTTATGCCTTCACTTTCGGTTGATTGGAGGGAATACGTGATGAAAATCGCCACGGACAAGCTCGTTGCCGGCGGCATTGCGGCGGTGGTTGCTGGACTGCTGCTGGCTGCAGTGTTCACGCTGGATCGCACCGCGCAGGCAGCGCCGGTGTCGGTCACATTGCCAGCGCCTACTGGCGCTGCTGATCTGCATCAGAACGGCGTCAAACAGGCGCGGGTGGTGTTTGCCGGTGGCTGCTTCTGGGGCGTGCAGGGCGTGTTCCAGCACATCACCGGCGTGGACAACGCGGTTTCCGGCTACATCGGTGGCAGCGCTGCCGATGCCACGTATACGCGGGTGAGCAGTGGTGGCAGCGGCCATGCCGAGGCCGTGCAGGTCAGCTACGATCCCTCACAGGTCAGTTACGGGCAGCTGCTGCAGGTGTTCTTCTCGGTGGTGCACGACCCAACCCAGCTCAACCGGCAGGGGCCGGATCATGGCAGCCAGTACCGTTCAGCCATCTATGCCGATGATGCCGCGCAGCGTGATGCGGCGCGTGCCTATATCGCGCAGTTACAGCGCAGTGCGGTGTTTACCGCGCCGCTGGTCACCCAGGTGGACGGCGGCAAGGTGTTTCATGCGGCCGAGGGCTATCACCAGAACTACCTGACGCTGCATCCGGAGGCGGCGTACATCCGCATCAATGATCTTCCAAAGGTCGCGGCGCTGAAGCAGCAGTATCCGGCGCTGTACCGCGAGCGTCCGCGGCTGGTGATGACCTTGTCGGCGCGATAGCGGCGGGAAGGTGCCGGAAACGCAACGGGCCGCCGGTCATGCAACCGGCGGCCCGCATTTTTAACGGTTGAGCAGTAGATCAGCTCAGGCCTTCAGCCTTGAGCGCGGCCTGCACGGCCGGATCGGCCAGCATGCGCTGCTCGAAGCGGTCCAGTGCGTCCATGCCGGCCAGATCGATCTTCAGGCCACGCGCCCAGCGCAGGGTCACGTAGGTATAGGCGTCGGCGATCGAAGCGCGCGGCGTGCCGCCCAGCCAGTCAACCTCGGCCAGGCGGTCATTGATGCGCTGGTACAGGGCCGTCAGCTTCTGCCGCGAATTCTCCTGGGTACGGGCGATGACGGCCTCGTCTTCCAGGTACTTGGTCGAGCCGAAGATCGGGTAGTAGGTCGGGTGCAGGTCGGCGTTGACGAAGGACAGCCAGCGGTTGACCTCGGCGCGCGTACGCGGGTCGCTGCCGCCTTCCAGACCGGCAGCCGGGGCCTTGTCACAGATGTAGTGCAGGATGGCCGCGTTCTGGGTCAGGATCCAGCCGCCGTCTTCCAGCATCGGCACGGCGCCGGCCGGGTTCTTCTTCAGATACTCGGGCGACTTCATGGTCGCGTAGTCCACGATCTGCAGCTCGAACGGCAGGCCCGACCAGATCAGCGCGATATGGTCGGCCAGCGAACAAGCGCCGGGCTTGGTGTAGAGCTTCATCAGAGCTACCTCGGGAGTTGAAAGACCCGGGCATTATCGCCACAAGCGCGTAACGCAGTGTGTCCATGATTGGCACAGACAGTGCGTTACGCGTTCAGTCTGCTCAGGAGGCGCGCGGCTTCAGCGACTGCACCTTGTAGAAGGTGTGCCCGCCGATGGTGGCCACCTGGTAGGCGTTGCGCCAGCTCGGGCTGGCGATGGCGTGGGCGGCGAAGTGGCTGGCGCCCGGCACGATCTCCTTGCGCTGGCCGTTGGGCAGTGCCCAGTTACGCTCGGCGGCAAAGGCCACGTCCACGGCTTCGGCCCAGGCATCGTTGTTACGCAGCTGGGTGCCGGGGGCGACCAGGGTCGGGGCGAACTGCTTGCGCGCGGTCACCACCTGGCACATCGAGTCACCCCACAGACCGCTGTCCAGCCGCCGCAGGGCGACTTCGGCCACGGCCTGCTGGCCGCGAAGGGTCTGGTCGCGGGCTTCCAGATAGACGGTGGTGCTCAGGCACAGCGAATCGGCTGCTGGCTGCGGCAACATCTGCGACAACCAAAGAATCCAAGCCAGTTTCATAAATCTCCTTGCTCCGTATGGGCCGCAGCCTGCCTGTTCCCAACTGGGAACCTGACAGCAACGACTTGGCGTTATGGGGAGGCGGCCTGGCATCGGGGCCGCCCCGTGGGCAGCCCTCAATCAGATTGGGGAGGGCTGCGCCTGCTCACCAGAACTGGTGGGTGAGCGGAAGTTGGCGCAAGGTAGGGGGGCAATCCCAAACTCATCCTGAACGGCGCTTGTTGACATTCAGGTTTGTTGGTGAGGTCAAATCTGGTTCGCGGCTGCGCATTCAGCTTCGCTGCGGCGGTCTGCAAAGGCCAGAGCAAGCGATGTTGGTGCGCTGGGAAAAAGAGATCCGCATCGCGCTTTTTCCTAAATTCCGGCCTTTTTCGGAGGTTTCCCGGTCCTGTGCGCTTGCCAGCATGCTGGCAAGTCGTTCGGTGAGGCGAGCAGCCCCGGGCACATCGACAGTGCCCGGGCAGGAGCAAGCTGAATCGTTTTGCTGTTGGGTCAGAGCGCCGCGGCCAGACGACTGCCCTGGTCGATTGCGCGCTTGGCATCCAGTTCGGCAGCGACATCCGCGCCGCCGATGACATGGACGCTGCGGCCGGTGGCCTGCAGAGCGTCGGCCAGCTCGCGGCGCGGCTCCTGACCAGCGCAGATCACCACGGTGCCGACGTCCAGCAACTGCTCCTGGCCGTCGACGCGGATGCGCAGGCCGGCATCGTCCACACCAAGGTACTCGACGCCGCCGAGCATCTTCACGCCCTTGGCCTTGAGCGTGGCGCGGTGGATCCAGCCGGTGGTCTTGCCGAGCTTGGCGCCCGGCTTGCCCGGGCTGCGCTGCAGCAGCCAAGCCTTGCGTGCCGGGGCTTCCGGCTGCGGCTTGGCCAGCGCGCCACGGCTTTCAAAGCTGGCGTCCACGCCCCATTCGGCCATCCAGCGGGCCGGATCCAGGGCCGGTGACGGGCCTTCATGGACCAGGAACTCGCCGACATCGAAACCAATACCGCCGGCGCCGATGATGGCCACCTTGTCGGCGGCTTTGACCCGGGCCAACAGCACATCCAGGTAGCTGACCACCATTGGATGATCGGCGCCGGGGAAGGCCACCTTGCGCGGGCTGATGCCGGTGGCGATCACCACTTCGTCGAAGCCGCTGAGCGCGTCGGCATCGGCGCGGGTGTTCAAACGTACGTCTACCCCGGTTTCGGCCAACTGGTGGCGGAAGTAACGCAGGGTCTCGTGGAACTCTTCCTTGCCGGGGATGCGCTTAGCCACATTGAACTGGCCACCGATCTCGTCGGCCGCATCAAACAAGGTCACCTTGTGGCCGCGGCTGGCGGCAACGGTAGCGCAGGCAAGACCGGCCGGACCGGCACCGACCACGGCAACGAGCTTGGGTGCGCTGGTCGGCAGGTAGACCAGCTCGGTTTCGTGCGCGGCACGCGGGTTGACCAGGCAGCTGGCGCGCTTCTGCTGGAACACATGGTCCAGGCAGGCCTGGTTGCAGGCAATGCAGGTATTGATCGCTTCGGGCTTGCCGGCCTTGGCCTTGGCGGGCCATTCCGGGTCGGCCAGCAGCGGCCGCGCCAGCGACACCATGTCGGCACCACCACCGGCGAGGATGCCTTCGGCCACCTCCGGCATGTTGATCCGATTGGTGGCGATCAGCGGAATGCCGACAAGCGGCTTGAGCTTGGCGGTGACCCCGGCAAATGCTGCACGCGGCACCGAGGTGGCGATGGTTGGAATGCGCGCTTCGTGCCAGCCGATGCCAGAGTTGAGCAGGGTCGCACCGGCCGCTTCGATGGCCTTGGCCTGCTGCACGATCTCCTGCCAGTTGCTGCCGTCCTCTACCAAGTCTACCAGCGACAGCCGGTAGATGATGATGAAGTCCGGGCCGCAGGCCTCGCGGATACGGCGCACGATCTCCACCGCAAAGCGCATCCGCTTGGCTGGATCGCCGCCCCAGGCGTCGTTGCGGCCATTGGTGCGCGGGGCGATGAACTCGTTGATCAGATAGCCTTCCGAGCCCATCACCTCGACGCCGTCGTAACCGGCATCACGTGCGTACTTGGCGGCGCGGGCGTAGTCGGCAATATGCCGTTCGACACCACCGGCCGACAGCGCACGCGGAGTGAACGGGTTGATCGGCGCCTTGCGCTTGGATGGGGCCACCTGCAGCGGGTGATAGCCGTAGCGGCCGGCATGCAGCAGCTGCAGGCAGATCTTGGCGCCATGCGTATGCACCGCTGCAGTCACCTGGCGGTGGCGGCTGACTTCCCACGGCCAGGACAGCTTGCTGCCGAACGGCGCCAGCCAGCCAACCACGTTGGGTGCGAAGCCACCGGTGACCAGCAGCGCCGCGCCGCCAGCCGCGCGCTCACCGAAGTAGGCAGCCAGCTTGGGGAAGTCGCGCGCATGGTCTTCCAGCCCGGTATGCATCGAGCCCATCAGGATGCGATTGCGCAGCTGGGTGAAGCCCAGATCCAGCGGGGCAAACAGGTGCGGATAAGCGGTGTCGTTGGCTGGCGTCATGCTGGATACGCTTGCGTATGGAATGGCCCATTCTGACTGGCAATGCGGCTGGCCTCAATCCTTGCTGCTTTCTCCGAGCTTGCTGACTGCGCGGCGACCTTATCAAGGAGCGGGTGCAGCGGCTGTCGGTCGAGGCTGCCGGTCGAACAAGGGCAGGGTTATGCCGCAAAGTGGCCCGATCAGCAGTGCGAATGCCAGCGTGCCCCAGCCGACATTGCCGCCCAGCCACCAGCCCACTGCCAGCGCGCAGGCTTCAATCAGGGTGCGCACCTTCCAGATTGCCCAACCGGTACGGGCATGCAGGCCGGTCATCAGGCCATCGCGCGGGCCAGGTCCAAAGCGCGCACCGATATAGAGCCCGGTGGCCACCGCCAGCAACACCAGCCCTGCGGCGAACAACAGCAGCTGCCACAGCAGACCCTGCGCCGCAGGCAGCAGATTCAGGCCCAGCTGCGCACTGGGGCCGATCAACAACACGTTGAGTACGGTGCCGAGTCCCGGCTTCTGCCGTAGCGGCAGCCACATCAGCAGTACGCAGACGCCGACCAGGTTGGTGATCAGGCCGAAACCCCAGCCGCTGCGCAGCGCGATGCCCTGGCTCAACACATCCCAGGGCGCGATGCCGATGCCGGCACGGATCATCAAGGAAGAGGCGATACCAAACAGGAACAGACCCAGCAGCAGTTGCAGCAGGCGCGAGACGAGTATCAGGGAAGGCATGGTCCGGAGATCAAAGTGCTGCCTGCGGTGCAGACATATAGATAGAGGCGTTGCGCCACCTCTGCGTGGCGCAACGTGCTGTGGCGTGCAGCTCAGTCCCAGCCTTCCAGCGCCAGCTTGCCAATGGTGCTGCCAGCCTCCATCTGGCGGTGGGCCTGGCGCAGGTTTTCTGCGTTGATCGTGCCCAGGCGCTCACGGAGGGTGGTGCGCAGTTCGCCTGCGTCGATCAGGCTGGCGGCGCGGGTCAGGATGCGGTGCTGCTCGATCATGTCGGCGGTGCGGAAGCGTGCCCGGGCAAACATCAGTTCCCAGTGGATACCGATGCACTTCGCTTTATAGGGATCACCGATACGCAGTTCACCGGCAGGCTCGACGATCAGCCCGACATGGCCTTGCGGGGCCAGCAGCTCGCCCAGCTGTTGCCAGTACAGATCGGTATTGGCCAGGTTCAGTGCCGCATCCACGCTGCTGATGCCCAGCGCCTGCAGCTGTGCTGCCAATGGCTGACGATGGTCAATTACGTGGGTCGCCCCCAATTGTTCGCACCATTGCACGCTTTGCGGGCGCGAAGCGGTGGCGATCACGGTGAAACCAGCGTGGCGACCAAGCTGGATCGCCATCGAGCCCACGCCGCCAGCGCCGCCGATAATCAACAAGGTCTTGCCGACATTGCGGCGCCCGTCCAGTTGATAGGGCATACGCTGGAACAATAGTTCCCATGCAGTAAGTGTGGTCAGCGGCAATGCCGCTGCTTCGGCGAAGTCCAGAGTGGTTGGCTTGCGGCCCACCAGACGTTCGTCGACCAACTGCAGCTGCGCGTTGCAGCCCGGACGGGTGACGTCACCGGCGTAATAAACCTCATCGCCAATTCCAAACGCGGTGACCTCAGGGCCTACCGCGACCACGGTGCCTGCCGCATCAAAGCCGAGTATCCGCGGTGGATCTTCCTCGCCCGGCTTGGGGCCGCGCAGTTTTGCATCCACCGGATTAACTGAAACAGCGTGAATCTGAACAAGCAGGTCCTGGCCTAGCGGGGCAGCCGGGACTGGCAAGCTCAGGTCCAGCAGCGCGTCCGGTTCATCAATGGGGAGATAGCGGATAAGGCCGATTGCTTTCATGCGGAAAAGTTCCGTAGCGGGGGAGCGAAATCATCATACCGAGCAAACGATTCAGCTGGCGGTAACCGGCGGCGCAAGCCCCGTTAATAAAGGGTTTGTCATATGAAATCAGCTGCGCCGCAGCATTTTCCCCGGAAGCCTTGCGATAGCTGACTCTTGCGTCCTTTGATCAAGCTGTATACGTTGCGCCAAGCCGGACACGTAGAGGTCTGGTGGTCGCTCCATTTGTTACGAGCCTGTTAACATCGCCTTCACGGCCAAGCGCATAATGTGCACCGCGATGGCGTGAGGAAACGGCCGTCTCTGAACGCGACGAATGATTATCGCTGTGCTGGACCATGCCTCTACCGGTTTCATACCCCCGAAACAAGGAGCTGTATTTCATGAACAAGAAGATCCTTACTGCCGCGCTGCTCGGCGGTCTGGCTTTCGCCCAGGCCGCTTCGGCTCAGGAATTTGACGACCGCTGGTACCTGACCGGTTCGGCCGGCTTCAACTTCCAGGACAAGGACCGTGGCACCAACGATGCCCCGTTCGTTACGTTGGGCCTGGGCAAGTTCATCAGCCCGAATTGGTCGCTGGACGGTGAGCTGAACTATCAGAACCCGAACTTCGACAACAACCAGGACCAGAACTGGTCGCAGTACGGCGTTTCGCTGGACCTGCGTCGCCACTTCATCCAGGAAGGCCGTGGCTGGAACCCGTACCTGCTCGCAGGCCTGGGCTACCAGAAGTCGGAAGAAGAGTACCTGACCGGTGCCGTGCTGAACGACCGTAAGGACGGCAACCTGGCTGCCAAGGTCGGCGTTGGTCTGCAGACCACGTTCGAAAAGCGCGTCGCTGTGCGTGCTGAACTGGCTTACCGCGCTGACTTCGACGACCAGAGCATTGCTCCGAACCTGGCTGGCAACAAGAACCAGGATTGGTTCGGCGACGTGCTGGCTTCGGTTGGCGTCGTGATCCCGCTCGGCCCGGCTCCGACCGCTGCTGTCGCTCCGGCACCGGCTCCGGTTGCTCCGAGCTGCGCAGACCTGGATGACGACGGTGACGGCGTCAACAACTGCGACGACAAGTGCCCGAACTCGCAGCCTGGCCAGACCATCGGTCCGGACGGTTGCCCGGTGCCGGTCTCGATCGATCTGAAGGGTGTCAACTTCGATTTCGACAAGGCCACCCTGCGTTCGGACGCTGTTGCGATCCTGAGCGAAGCCACCGAGATCCTGAAGCGTTACCCGGATCTGCGCGTTGAAGTTGCCGGTCACACCGATTCCAAGGGTACCGACGCTTACAACCAGAAGCTGTCCGAGCGTCGCGCCAAGGCTGTGTACGACTACCTGACCACCAACGGTGTGTCGGCTGCTCGTCTGCAGGGCCCGATCGGCTACGGCGAGAGCCGTCCGATTGCTCCGAACACCAATGCTGATGGTTCGGACAACCCGGAAGGTCGCGCAAAGAACCGTCGTACCGAGCTGAACGTCCAGAACTAATCGGACGCTTCGGTTTCAGTACCGCAGTTTGAGAACAAGGCCCGGCTTCTGCCGGGCCTTGTTTATTTTGTGCCGACGACTTTTTCGGCGCGCAATTTGTGTGACGCCGGCGAGTAATCGCAGTTTGTGCGCATTTAACGGTTGAAAGCGCTGCGGGCGCTGCCTACACTCGCCGCGTTAACTTGCCGAATGGAAATTCAATGCTGCGTATCGCTCTGGCTGGTCTTGTCGCCCTGGCATTTGTGCCTGCCGCCCATGCAGCCGTGGATTGTTCGGCCAGTTCAGTGACGCCTGCACCGCTGGCGACCTCGTTGATCGCACCAGTCGCTTCGGAGCTGTATGTGCGCCCGGGCCAGCTGGGCATGCCGTCGGGCGTATTGAGCTCGGCCGGTGGTGATGAGCAGTCGCTGGATCGCGTGCTGATGCGCCTGCGGGTCGAGAGCTGCAACAACGTCGCCAACGCCATTCCGGCGCGTCCGGCAATCAATGCCAATGATCCGGCCGCGTACAAGCCGCAGACCGAGTTCGACAACACGCCGTGGCGTTTTGACATGAGCCAGAACGGCAAGCGCATGACCGCCGAAGAATTCGATGCCTGGATGAAGGCGCGCGGTGTGCGCGTGGTCAAGGCGCGTCCGGTTGCGACCGATCCGGCTGCAGCACCGGCTGCTGCGCAGCCTGCTGCCGAGGTCAAGTAAGGCGGCAACAGCCGCTCGCAGCCCCGATGTCGTCGTCCAAGCCTCCGTATTCTCCGCACGCCCGCCGCGCAACGCCCGGCGGGCGTTTGCTTTCGCGCGCGCCCAGCAATGCAGCCCGTGCTGGTAAGGCCGCCCCTAGCGGGGTTCGGCATGGTCTGGCACGGGTGCTGTCCAAGGCTGGCGTGTGCTCGCGCACCGAAGCTGCACGGCGGGTGCTGGATGGCCGCGTCAGTGTGGATGGCAAGGTGGTGCGTGACCCGGAGTTTCCGGTGATTGCCGGTCGTCAGCGGGTGCTGCTGGACGGCCTGCCACTGGCAGCACCGCGGCGCCTCTACCTGGCCTTGAACAAGCCGCGTGGTCTGGTCACCACGGTGCAGGACGAGCAGGGGCGCGACACCGTCTACCAGTGTTTTGAGGGGGCCGGGTTGCCGTGGATGGCGCCGGTAGGGCGCTTGGACAAGGCCAGTGAAGGCCTGTTGTTCTTCAGCAATGATCCGGAGTGGGCGGCGCGTCTCACCGAGCCCAGTACCGGCCCATTGAAAACCTACCGGGTACAGGTAGATGCTGTGCCCGATGCGGCCGTGCTCGAGCGCATGCAGGCGGGTATCGACGACGACGACGAACGCCTGGCGGCGCATTCGGTACAGCTGCTGCGGCATGGCGAACGCACCGCGTGGTTGGAGGTGGTGCTGGACGAAGGCCGCAATCGCCACATCCGGCGCCTGCTCAAGGCCTTGGGGCTGGAAGTGCTGCGCTTGATGCGGGTGGCGATAGGGCCGGTGCAGTTGGGCGAGCTGGGCAAGGGCCAATGGCGGGAGTTGAGCCAAGCGGAGCTGAATGCGCTGCACGCTGCCTGCAAAACAGCACATGTCAGTGTGAGTGACTAATTTCAATAAATTCAGGTAAATAGCTGTGCTAGCTAAGATGGTGGATTAGACTGTGACTCTAATTACTTGAGGTTATTGCCATGCAAGCTCTTTCCCGCGTCTCTGGCATCGTTCTCGTGGCGGCTTCGGTAGCGGTGTTGGCCGGTTGTGCTTCCTCGGGCAAGAAGGCCGCGAAGAACGACGACAAGCCGATCGAAGTGCGGGTGGAAGCACCGCTGGCCGAGAAGGACGCGCTTGGCAATTACCGTTTCATGATGCAGCAGGGCGAGCAGAAGATGAGCGCCGATCAGTTCGATGCCTGGATGAAGGCCAATGGCATCCGCGTGGCCAAGGGCGCGGCGGTGCCGGCGCCTGCAGCGCCGGCCAAAAAGAAGAACTGACTGTAGTGCCGAGCCATGCTCGGCAGAGGCGTTACAAGCAAACCCAAACGTAGCGCCGAGCCATGCTCGGCAGAGGCTTTACCGATAGAGCCCCTTGCCGAGCATGGCTCGGCACTACAGGGCAAAAAAAACAGGCGCCTCTCGGCGCCTGTTTTCATTTCAATCCAAGGCCAGCACTCAGCCCTTGATCACACCCAACTCCAGGCCAATCCGGGTGAAGGCATCGATCGCGCGGTCCAGGTGTGCGCGGCTGTGCGCGGCACTGATCTGGGTGCGGATGCGGGCCTGACCCTTGGGCACCACCGGGAAGAAGAAGCCGATCGCATAGATGCCTTCTTCCAGCAGACGCTGGGCGAACTTCTGCGCCAGAGGTGCGTCGTACAGCATCACCGGGCTGATCGGGTGCACGCCCGGCTTTACGTCGAAACCGGCGGCGGTCATCTTTTCGCGGAAGTAGGCGGTGTTCTCGCGTAGCGTTGCACGCAGGTCATCGGCGGCAGCCAACATCTCGAACGCCTTGATGCCGGCAGCAACCACATGCGGCGGCAGCGAGTTCGAGAACAGGTAGGGACGCGAACGCTGGCGCAGCAGTTCGACGACCTCGGCGCTGGCGCAGGTGAAGCCGCCCAGTGCGCCGCCCATGGCCTTGCCCAGGGTGCCGGTGATGATGTCGATCTTGTCGAGCGCGCCCTTCACTTCGGCCGAGCCGCGACCGGTCGCACCGAGGAAGCCGGTGGCGTGGCATTCGTCGATGTGCACCAGCGCGCCGTACTTCTTCGCCAGCGCGGTGATTTCATCGAGCGGGGCGATGAAGCCGTCCATCGAGAACACGCCGTCGGTGGTGATCAGCTTGGTCTTGCAGCCAGCGGCATCGGCGGCCTGCAGCTGTGCTTCCAGATCGGCCATGTCGCAGTTGGCGTAGCGGAAGCGCTTGGCCTTGCACAGGCGCACGCCATCGATGATGGAGGCGTGGTTCAGCGCGTCGGAGATGATCGCGTCGTTCTCGCCCAGCAGCGGCTCGAACAGGCCGCCATTGGCATCGAAGCAGGCGGCGTAAAGGATGGTGTCGTCCTTGCCGAAGAACTCGGCGATCTGCTTCTCCAGCTGCTTGTGTAGGTCCTGGGTGCCGCAGATGAAGCGCACCGAGGCCATGCCGAAGCCATGCGTGTCCAGCGCATCCTTGGCGGCCTGGATCAGCTCCGGGTGGTCGGCCAGGCCCAGGTAGTTGTTGGCACAGAAATTCAGCACCGTGCGGCCGTCGTCGAGGGTGATCTCGGCTGACTGCGGGCTGGTGATGATGCGTTCGGACTTGAACAGCCCCTGCGCGCGGATGGCGTCCAGTTCCTCGGCGTAGTGCCGGGTCAGCGGGGAGATGTTCGCGGTTTCGGTCATGGCGGGGTCTTGCGGTCAAGTGGAACGCCAATTTTAGCCTTCCCCGTGTCCCGGCGTTGTCGTCATGCGCAAAGGCTATAAGCGGCGCGGCCTAAGTCATTTCTCGGTAACGGGTGTGCACCCGCAGCATCGTCTGCACACCCACCCACCAGGAGACGCCGATGACCTTCACACGCCCCCCATTCACCCTGCCGACCAGGAAGCTGTTGTCCCTCAGCCTGGCCCTGGCGGCGTGTGGGGCGGGGTCATCGGCGCAGGCGCAGCAACTCACCGTGGAGCAGTTGCAGGAGCGCTTGCAGCGATTGGAACGACTGGCCGGGGTCAGTGATGGTGCGACCGAAGGTGTAGGTCTGGCTGATCTGGACCAGCGCCTGCGCATCCTCGAGCGCCGCCTTGAGCTGGCGGAAGAAGAGCGGGTTGCTACCGCCAAGAGTGCACCGAAGATCGCCATCGACCAGAAGGGCGCCTCGTTCAAATCCGGCGATGGCAACTATGAGTTGAAGCTGCGCGGTCTGCTGCAAGGTGATGCCCGCGTGTTCCTGGGCGGCGATGCCAACCAGAACGACACCTTCCTGCTGCGTACCGCGCGGCCCACGTTGGAAGGTTCGCTGGGCAAGCTGGTGGCGTACCGCTTCACTCCGGAGTTTGCAGGTGACAGCGCCAGCATCGTCGATGCCTATGCCGATCTGCGCTTCGACCCTGCGTACACCGTACGCGTTGGCAAGTTCACTTCGCCGGTCGGTCTGGAACGGCTGCAATCATCTTCGGCACTGGTCGATGTAGAGCGCGCGCTGGCCAGCGAGCTGGCGCCGAACCGTGACCTCGGCGTGCAGCTGCAGGGCGAAGTGGCCAAGGGCAAGTTCAGCTATGCGCTGGGCGTGTTCAACGGCACCGTCGATGGCCGCGATGCGGTCACCAGCAATCCGGATGACGACTTTGAATATGCAGGGCGTGTGTTCTTCGAGCCGCTCAAGGGCAGTGACAGTGCCTGGGCTGGGTTGGGCTTCGGCCTGGGCGCAAGCACGGGCGAAAAGCATGGCAGCGGCAACAACTTCCTGCCGCGTTACCGCACGCCTGGCCAGGCCACCTTCTTTGCTTACCGCAGTGCCGTGGTTGCCGATGGCGAACACCGCCGCTGGTCGCCGCAGGGTTGGTTCTACCGCAATGGGCTGGGCCTGCAGGCCGAGTACATCGCCTCGGAACAGGAGGTTGCGCGTAACGGCATCCGCAAGCGCTTGGATAACCGTGCCTGGCAGGCTACTGCCAGCTATGTGCTGACCGGTGAGGATGCGAGCTATCGCGGTGT
Source organism: Stenotrophomonas sp. STEN035 (assembly GCF_056759935.1). Taxonomy (NCBI): domain Bacteria; kingdom Pseudomonadati; phylum Pseudomonadota; class Gammaproteobacteria; order Lysobacterales; family Lysobacteraceae; genus Stenotrophomonas; species Stenotrophomonas sp. STEN035. The sequence goes on along the minus strand of NZ_JBRRDY010000026.1, from coordinate 44,221 downwards.
CACGCCTTCGCGCCCGTTTGGCGCAAGCGGTGGACATGGCGCGGTGGAACTGACCGCGCGCTACGGCGAACTGCAGATCGATGATGCGGCCTTCCCGTTCTATGCCGATCCGACGCTGTCGGCCTCGCAGGTCCGCTCGTGGACGGTGGGTGCCAACTGGTACCTGACCGCCAACCTCAAGCTGGCGACCAACTATCTGCACAGCAGTTTTGATGCGGCTTCCGCTGGCGCGAAGTTGCCTGATGAAAAAGCTGTTTTCTCGCGCCTGCAAGTTTCCTTCTGACGGAGAGCCCTGATGACACATTCCTATGTTTCACGCCTTGCGACTGCAGCACTGGCGTTCGCCCTGACCTTGAGTGCCGGCGCCGCGTTCGCGCGTGATGTGCAACTGCTCAATGTTTCCTATGACCCGACGCGCGAGCTGTACCGCGATTTCAATGCCGCCTTCGCCAAGCACTGGAAGGAAACCAAGGGCGACAACGTCACCATCGAGACCTCGCACGGCGGCTCCGGCAAGCAGGCGCGCACGGTGATCGATGGCATCGAAGCCGACGTGGTGACCCTGGCCCTGGCCTATGACGTGGACGCGATCGCCGACAAGGCCAAGCTGCTGCCGGCCAACTGGGAAACCCGTCTGCCGGAAAACAGCGCGCCCCACACCTCGACGATCGTGTTCCTGGTGCGCAAGGGCAACCCCAAGGGCATCCGCGACTGGCCGGATCTGCTGCGCAGCGGCGTATCGGTGGTGACGCCGAATCCCAAGACCTCCGGCGGCGCACGTTGGAATTATCTGGCAGCCTGGGCCTACGGCGATCACATCTTCAAGGGTGACCGCGACAAGATCCTGAACTACATGCGCGCGCTGTTCCGCAATGTGCCGGTGCTTGATACCGGTGCACGCGGCGCCACGACTACCTTTGTCCAGCGCGGTATTGGTGATGTGCTGTTGGCCTGGGAAAACGAAGCCTTCCTCGCGCAGGAAGAGCTGGGCCCGGACAAGTTCGAGATCGTGGTGCCCAAGCTGTCGATCCTCGCCGAACCGTCGGTAGCGCTGCTGGATCGCAATGTCGACCGCCATGGCACCCGCGACGTGGCTCAGGCCTATCTGCAATACCTGTACTCACCGGAAGGCCAGCGCATCGCCGCACGTCATTACTACCGTCCGCGCTCGCCGCAGTACGCCGCACCGGCTGATGTTGCGCGCTTCCCGCAGGTGCAGCTGGTCACCATCCGCAGTGCCTTTGGTTCGTGGGGCAGGGCGCAGGCCGAGCACTTCGCCGATGGCGGCGTCTTCGATCAGATCCAGGCGAGCAAGTAGACCGTGTCAGCAACTGCACAAACACTGCAAACACGTGTGCGAAGCCAACGCCGGGTACTCCCCGGCTTTGGTCTTGGTATGGGCATCACCTTGTTCTGGCTGGGGCTGATCGTCCTGATTCCGCTGCTGGGCGTGTTCCTGAAAGCGGCAGGGCTGGGCCTGGGCGGCATCTGGCAGATATGGACCGAGCCGCGCGTGTTGGCCGCGCTGCGCTTGAGCTTCGGCACCGCGTTCGCGGCGGCCGCGTTCAATACGCTGATGGGCACGTGGGTGGCGTGGGTATTCGTGCGCTACAACTTCCCCGGCCGGCGCCTGTTCGATGCAATGATCGATCTGCCGTTTGCCTTGCCCACCGCCGTGGCCGGCATCGCCTTGACCGCGCTGTATGGCGGGCAGGGCTGGATAGGGCAATGGCTGGAGCCGTTGGGCATCAAGGTGGCGTACACCCCGCTCGGCATCGTGGTGGCGCTGGTGTTTGTCGGCCTGCCATTCGTGGTGCGGATCGTGCAGCCGGTACTGGCCGAAGCCGAGCGCGAGTTCGAGGAGGCCTCGGCAACGCTCGGCGCCACACGTTTCCAGACCATCGTGCGGGTAGTGCTGCCCAGCCTGTGGCCGGCGATGCTGACCGGTTCTGCGTTGGCCTTCGCGCGTGGCGTGGGTGAGTACGGCTCGGTGATCTTCATCGCCGGCAACATGCCCAGCGTCACCGAGATCGCGCCGCTGCTGATCACCATCCGTTTGGAAGAATTTGATTACGCCGGTGCCACCGCGATTGCCGGGGCGATGTTGTTGCTGTCGTTCGCGCTGCTGCTGCTGGTCAATACCTTGCAGGCACGCCTGCAGCGCAGGGGTGCGCGATGAACGAGTTGGTGTCGGAGTTGCCGGTGGCTATCGAACGTAGTGCGCGTGTGGCCAAGCCGCAGCAGGTGACCAGCGAGCCACGCTGGGTGCAGGTGTTGCTGATCCTGGGCGCGCTGGGGTTTTTGCTGTCGTTCCTGTTGTTGCCGCTGGTGCTGGTATTCGTCGAGGCACTGCGTGGTGGCGTGCTGGCGTTCTGGAACGCGATCAGTGATCCGGATGCCTTGTCGGCGATACGCCTGACGCTCCTGGTGACGGCGATCGTCGTGCCCTTGAATCTGGTCTTCGGCGTCGCCGCGGCCTGGGTGGTGAGCAAGCACAGTTTCCCGGGCAAACGCTGGTTGGTGACGCTGATCGATCTGCCATTCTCGGTATCGCCAGTGGTGGCCGGTCTGGTCTTCATCCTGTTGTTCGGCCGCGATGGTTGGTTCTGGCCGATGATCGAGGACGGGCTGCGCCTGCACCTGCCGGTGCTGGGCGAAACCTTGCTGCAGCTGCCGCGCATCGTGTTCGCGATACCCGGCATCGTGCTGGCCACGGTGTTCGTCACCTTTCCCTTCATTGCCCGCGAGCTGATGCCACTGATGGAGCAGCAGGGCAGCGACGAAGAACTGGCAGCGCTGACGCTGGGTGCCAACGCCTGGCAGATGTTCTGGAAGGTGACCTTGCCGAACATCCGTTGGGGCTTGTTGTACGGCGTGCTGTTGTGCAGCGCGCGGGCGATGGGTGAGTTTGGCGCGGTGTCGGTGGTGTCCGGGCATATTCGCGGCCGCACCAATACGCTGCCGCTGCACGTTGAAATTCTCTACAACGAATACGCCTACAGCGCCGCCTTTGCCTGCGCCTCGCTGCTGGCCGCCACCGCCTTGCTGACGCTGGTGGTGAAATCTTTCCTGGAGTGGCGCCACGGTCAGTCGCTGGCCGCCGCCCACCGTCATTGAGGTCGCAATGAACATCCGCATACACAACCTGGGCAAGCAGTACGGCACGTTCCCCGCGCTGGACGGCGTCAGTCTGGATATCCGCAGTGGCGAGCTGCTGGCGCTGCTCGGGCCATCGGGCTCCGGCAAGACCACCTTGCTGCGCGCCCTGGCCGGACTGGAGCATCCCGAGCGTGGCGAGATCCTGTTCGATGGCGAGGACGCCACCGGATTGAGCGTGCAGGCGCGTCGCGCTGGTTTCGTGTTCCAGCATTACGCCTTGTTCAAGCATCTGGACGTGCGCCGCAATATCGCCTTCGGGCTGGAAGTGCGGCGCGGTGCCGAGCGTTGGCCGAAGGCGCGCATCGACGCCAAGGTCGATGAACTGCTGGCGCTGGTGCAGCTTGATGGGCTGGGCGGACGCTACCCGGCGCAGCTGTCCGGTGGCCAACGCCAGCGGGTGGCGCTGGCCCGCGCGCTGGCGATCGAGCCGCGCGTGCTGTTGCTGGATGAACCCTTCGGTGCGTTGGACGCGCAGGTGCGCCGCGACCTGCGCCGCTGGCTGCGCGAGCTGCACGACCGCACCGGGCTGACCACGGTATTCGTCACCCACGATCAGGAGGAAGCACTGGAGCTGGCCGATCGCGTCGCCATCCTCAATCGCGGTCGCATCGAACAGGTGGGTACACCGGGCGAGGTCTATGACCAGCCGGCGTCGCCATTCGTCTACGGTTTTGTCGGTGAGGCCAATCGGCTGCCAGCACGTGCGCAGGGGCAGACGCTGGAAGTGGCTGGGGCACAGTGGCCTCGCACCAGCGCAGTGCCGGAAGGCGAGGCGTTGGAGGTGTTCGTGCGGCCCGAGGATCTGGTGGTCGCGGCCGATGGCCACTGGCAGGCCACGGTCGGGCTGGTGCAGCGCAGTGGCCCGCGGCAGCGTCTGCGCGCGCGCCTGGCTGGCGCAACTACCGAGTTGGAAGTCGAGTTGCCAGCCGATGCGCCGTCTTATGCGGCGGGGCAGTCAATCCGGCTCGGGGCCCGTCGTTACGGGGTCTTTCCAGCAGCGACAGGCTGAATAGGGCGGGGCGGGGCAGTTGGGGTGAAATAGATGTTGCATCGCAATATAATTGCGGTTAAATATTTGTGAATCGGGATTTGTCCTATCCCGGTGCCCCCACTTCCTGGAGAGATCTGCATGATGCACAACAAGCGTCTTGTCGCCGTGGCCTGCGCCGCCCTGTTGTCCGTTCCGTTTGCCGTCAGTGCCCAGGAGAGTGAGGAGTCCACCTCTCCGTTCAGCGCCAGCTTCGGCGTGACCACCGACTACGTGTTCCGCGGTGTGTCGCAGACCGACAACGGTCCGGCGTTTCAGGCCGGCGCCAACTACACCGCGCCGTTCGGTCTTTACGTGGGCGTGTGGGGCTCGAATGTCGATTTCGGTGACGGCGGCCCGAACTTCGAAGTCGACTACAACATCGGCTGGAGCAAGGACCTGAGTGACAGCTGGAATCTGGACCTGGGTGTGAACCGTTACACCTATGAAGGCGCTTCCAGCGGTTACGGCGACATCGACTACAACGAGTACCTGGCCAAGGTGACCTGGAGTGGCCCGGTGACCGTCAGCGGCCTGCTCGGCTATGCCAACGATTACAGCAACACCGGTGCCAAGCAGACCTACAGCGCGCTGGAGGCCAGCTACGACATCGGTGACAGCGGCTTCTCGATCGGTGCTTCAGCCGGTTACACCACGATCAAGGAAAAGGCCAACGAGTGGCCGCGTCGCGCGGATTACTACGATGGCTCGGTCTCGGTGTCCAAGGCCTTCGGCCCGGCAACCGCAACCCTGGGCTACTACGACACCTTTGGTTCGGATGCTGCTGACCTGCGTCGCGAATCGGACACCTACAAGCCGGGCGTCGTGTTCACCGTGTCGGTGGACGTGCCCTGATCCAAGCGTGATCGATGCAAGAGAAGAAGGCGCCTTTCGGCGCCTTTTTCCTGTCCGTTTTTTTGTGGGAGCAGCGTAAACCGCGAAGCTGATGGCCCGTCAGATGGCCAGCATGCGTGTGGTTTCATTGCGCCGAGCTTCGCGGCTTACTGCGCTCCCACAAGATCCAATCCCACAAGATTCCAATTTTGCCGGCTGCAGATACACGAAAGGCGCCTTGCGGCGCCTTTCGTTTTTCACCGATTGGAAATCAATTCCAGCTCAGCACGACCTTGCCGGCCTTGCCCTGTTCCATCAGGTCGAAACCTTCCTGGAAACGGTCTACCGGCAACTGGTGGGTCATCACCTTGCCCAGCGGGAAACCGCCCAGCACCAGCTGGGTCATCTTGTACCAGGTCTCGTACATCTTGCGGCCGTAGATGCCCTGCACGGTCAGGCCCTTGAAGATGATCTTGTCCCAGTCGCAACCGGCGCCCTTGGGCATGATGCCGAGCATGGCGATCTTGCCGCCGTGGTACATGCAATCGAGCATGTCGTTGAAGGCGCGCGGGTTGCCGCTCATTTCCAGGCCCACGTCGAAGCCTTCCATGTGCAGCTCGGCCATCACGTCCTTCAGCGACTGGTTGGCGACGTTGACCACGCGCGTGGCGCCCATGTCGGCGGCCAGCTTCAGGCGGAAATCATTGACGTCGGTGACCACCACGTTGCGTGCACCGATGTGCTTGCAGATGCCGGCGGCAATGATGCCGATCGGGCCTGCGCCGGTGATCAGCACGTCCTCGCCGATCACGTCGAACTCCAGCGCGCAATGTGCGGCGTTGCCGTAGGGGTCGAAGAACGCAGCCAGCTCGGACGGAATCTGGTCCGGGATCGGCCACAGGTTGGTGGCCGGCATCACCATGTATTCGGCGAAAGCACCGTTGACGTTGACGCCGATGCCAACGGTGTTCGGGCACAGGTGCTGGCGGCCGCCGCGGCAGTTGCGGCAATGGCCGCAGACGATGTGGCCTTCGGCCGAGACGCGCTGGCCGATTTCATAGCCCGTCACGCCCGGGCCGATCTCGGCGATGCGGCCGACGAACTCGTGGCCGATGGTCAGGCCCGGCTTGATCGTGCGCTGGCTCCACTCGTCCCACAGGTAGATGTGCAGGTCGGTGCCACAGATGGCGGTTTTTTCCAGCTTGATCAGCACCTGGTTCGGGCCCGGCGTAGGCACCGGCACCTCTTCCATCCAGATGCCCTTGGTCGCTTCGCGCTTCACCAGCGCCTTCATCGTCTGTGCCATTGCAGGGGACCGCAGTGTGAGGAAAGAGGACGATTATAAGCTTTCAGCCGTAACCGCCCCGTACTGACCGATGGCAGGGGAGGTGGACGGTTACAACGGCTACAATCGGGCCTTCCAAACTTTCGGATGTGCGTAATGCGCGTGAATTTCCTTGCGTTTTCCATCGTTGCTGGCCTTGGCCTGGCGCAGACCGCGCACGCCGCCGAAGGCATGTGGGTGCCGCAGCAGCTGCCTGAAATTGCCGGCCCGCTGAAGCAGGCGGGTCTGAAGCTGGACCCGCAGCAGCTGGCCAACCTGACCGGCGACCCGATGGGCGCGGTGGTTGCGCTGGGCGGCTGCACCGCCAGCTTCGTTTCGCCGCAGGGCCTGGTGGTGACCAATCACCACTGCGCCTACGGCTCGATCCAGCTGAACTCCACCGCCGAGAAGAACCTGATCAAGGACGGCTTCAACGCGCCGACCCTGAAGGACGAACTGAGCGCTGGCCCGAACGCCCGCATCTACGTGCTGGACGACATCACCGACGTCACCGCACAGGCCAAGGCTGCCATCGCTGGCGCCGGCAATGACCCGCTCAAGCGCACCCAGGCACTGGAAGCCTTCGAGAAGCAGGCCATCGCCGCCTGCGAAACCGACGACGCCTACAGCTGCACCCTGTACAGCTTCTCCGGCGGCAACACCTACCGCCTGTTCAAGAACATGGAAATCAAGGACGTGCGCCTGGCCTATGCGCCCCCGGGCAGCGTCGGCAAGTTCGGCGGTGACGTCGACAACTGGATGTGGCCGCGCCACACCGGCGATTTCTCGTTCTACCGCGCCTACGTCGGCAAGGACGGCAAGCCGGCCGCATTCGCCGCCGACAACGTGCCGTACCAGCCCAAGCATTGGCTGAAGCTGGCCAACCAACCGCTGGGCGAGGGTGATTTCGTGATGGTGGCCGGTTACCCGGGCCGCACCGACCGCTATGCGCTGGTCAGCGAGTTCGAGAACACCGCCACCTGGACCTACCCGTCGATCGCCAAGGCCTACAAGGACCAGATCGCGATGGTCGAAGCGGCCAGCAAGAACAACCCGGACATTGCGGTGAAGTACGCTGCCAGCATGGCCAGCTGGAACAACACCAGCAAGAACTACGACGGCCAGCTGGATGGCTTCAAGCGCAACAACGTGCTCGGCCAGAAGCAGGCTGCGGAAACCGCGGTGCTGGAATGGCTGCGCGGCCAGGGCGCTGCCGGCAAGCCGGCGCTGGATGCGTTCGCACAGTTGCAGACGCTGGGCCAGCAGTCGCGCATGAACCAGGCGCGTGACCTCAACCTGGCCATGCTCAACCGCACCAGCACCTTGGGCACCGCCGTGCGCCTGTACCGCCTGGCCATTGAAAAGGCCAAGCCGGACGCACAGCGCGAAGAGGGTTACCAGGAACGCGACCTGCCGGCCATCGAAGGCGGCCTGAAGCAGATGGACCGCCGCTACGTGCCGGCCATGGACCGTCAGTTCCAGCAGTACTGGCTGCAGCAGTACGTGCAGCTGCCGGCTGGCCAGCATCTGTCGGCGTTCGACAAGTGGATCGGCGGCGTGGATGCCAAGGCGGTTGATGCAACGGTGGCGCGTCTGGACGGCTCCAAGCTGGGCAGCCTGGACGAGCGCCTGAAGTGGTTCGGTGCTGACAAGGCGGCGTTCGAAGCGAGCAATGATCCGGCCATCCAGTACGCCGTGGCAGTGATGCCGGCGCTGCTGGAGCTGGAGCACCAGCGCAAGCTGCGCATGGGCGAGGAACTGGTTGCACGTCCGCTGTTCCTGCAGGCCATTGCCGATTACAAGAAGACCAAGGGCGAGTTCGTTTACCCGGACGCCAACCTGTCGCTGCGTATCACCTTCGGCAACGTGAAGGGCTATACCGGTCTGGACGGCAAGGTGCAGGAAGCCTTCACCGACCTGGAAGGCATCGTTGCCAAGGAAACCGGCAAGGACCCCTTCGATTCGCCGAAGGCGCTGATCGACGCGGTCAAGGCCAAGCGTTACGGCGGCTTTGAAGACAAGCGCATCGGTAGCGTGCCGGTGAACTTCCTGTCCGACCTGGACATCACCGGCGGCAACTCCGGCTCGCCGGTGCTGGACGCGCATGGCCGCCTGGTTGGCCTGGCGTTTGACGGTATCTGGGAATCGGTCGCCAGCAACTGGGTGTTCGACCCGGTGATGACCCGCATGATCTCGGTGGACGAGCGCTACATGCGCTGGATCATGCAGGAAGTGGCGCCGGCGCCGCAGCTGCTGAAGGAAATGGACGCCGCCTCGAAGTAAGTTCGGGTTACCTGGTTCAAGTAAAAGCCCGGACGGGAAACCGTCCGGGCTTTTCTTTTGCCCCCTCCCTTTGCCGTAGGCAAGGGGAGGGTTGGGGAGGGGTAAGCTTTTGGCGGGCTGATGCAGCTGCAGGCTCGCCGTTGTAGAGCCGAGCCATGCTCGGCTGAGGCTCTACCGATGAAGCCCCTGCCGAGCATGGCTCGGCCCTACGTTTCTGCCCCCTCCCTTTCGCGCAGCGAAGCGGAGGGCTGGGGAGGGGTAAGCTTCTGGCGGGCTGATGCAGCGGCAGGCTCGCCGTTGTAGAGCCGAGCCATGCTCGGCTGAGGCTCTACCGATGAAGCCTCTACCGATGAAGCCCCTGCCGAGCATGGCTCGGCACTACAGCTCAGCGGTACGGGCCGGGCCCGCGCCACAGCAGTTCGCCGTAGCGGTAGACATACATCACGATCACGAACTGGCGCGCATCGCCGATGTCCTGCAGCTCGGGCGAGCCAGCCTGCAGCATGCGGCACTTGCTGGAGCCACGGCGCAGCGCGACCTCGGCCGGGCAGACCATCAGGTAGGTGGTGCCGGGCAGCGGGATCGACAGTTCCTTCTTGCCATCCACTTCCTTGGCACCGTCCATCCATGCGCGCAGTTTTTCCTCGCTGAGCAGGTCATAGACGATCTGGTAGCCGCCGACTTCCATGGCCGGTGCTCCGGCACTGCGGTCGACGCTTCTGCCGCTGTCATTGCCCTGACCCGCGGAGCGACCGTAATCGTCCTGCGCGGTGGTCCTGTCCAGCGAGCCGGGTGGGCGCCCAGTCCAGGTCTGCGGACGACGTGGCACTGTTTCCGACTCGCTGGTCGCCGCTGCTGGCGCGGCCGGCGTCTGGGCCAGTTCCTGGGTCTTGGTTTCTTCCTGCTCCGGCTCGCTCGGCGGTTCGATATAGCGGGCTTCCGGTACCGGCTTGCGTTCCTCGCTGCGCCGCTGCGTGGTCGGTTTGGGTTGTGAGCGCGTGGTCTTGTTGGGCTTGTCCTTTGGCGGCACCTTGCTCGTCTCAGTGGACGGCGGTGCTTCGCCGACGAAATCGACCTTGGTGCGGCCGCCTCCAGAGGAGCCCTGCGGCGAGGACACAACCGGTGGATTGGAGTACAGCAGGAGCAGCAGCATCAGCACATGCAGCACCGCCGTGACCAGCACCGCGACCCAGCGGTCGCGACGTTCATGCCAGAGCTTGAAGTTGAACTGCTTGGGAGAACTTGAGGTGCTGGTCATGCCGCGTTCTGGGGCCTTGAAGGTGCTGCCCTCGTGCGGAAGTCACGCCGTGCCACCGATAGGGAACCGGCATGGTAACGCCTGCGCCCGGCACACAACCGTGCCGTCAGTGCAGTTGCCCGCTACTGCTGCGGTCTGGTCAGGCCGGAGCGGCATACCGCGGGCACAGTTGGGTCCAGTGTCGGCCCAGGATCCGTATCGAAGGTAACCGTGGGCGGTATCGGTGCACGGCCGGGCTATGATGCCCCTCCCGCCGCCGACAGCTGGCGGGGACCCCCACCACAATGGAAACAGCTGCATGCGCATCCTGCTTGCCCGTCACGGCGAAACGCCGTGGAACGCCGAAGGCCGCTATCAGGGCCAGATCGACATTCCCCTCTCGCCGGTGGGTGAGGCCCAGGCAAAAGCCTTGGGTGAGCGGTTGGCCGATGTGCAGATCACCCGCGCCGTGGCCTCGCCGCTGAGCCGTGCGCAGGCCACCGCCAAGGCCGCATTGGGCAGCGCACGCGAATCCATGTTGCTGACCGAGCCGGATCTGCAGGAAATCGCCCACGGTGAGTGGGAAGGCCTGCTCGCCAGCGAGATCGACGAGAAAGACCCGGCACGTCTGCGCGCCTGGCGCGAGGAACCCGATACCGTGCTGATGCCCGGCGGCGAATCGCTGCGCCAGGTGCTGGACCGCAGCTGGCGCGGCCTGACTGCCGCCGCCGAAGGCCTGGGCGAAGACGACACCATGCTGGTGGTCGCGCATGACGCGGTCAACCGCGTCATTCTGTGCAGGATCCTCGGCCTGCCGATCTCCAAGCTGTGGAGCTTCCGCCAGGCACCGACCACGCTGAACCTGCTGGAAGGCCCGGATGTCGAGCACCTGGAAGTGGTACGCCTGAACGACTGCGCCCACCACACCCCGTTCTTTGGTGAAGCCAAGCATCGCGCGCTGTAATCGGGACCTCGTAATCCGCTTTTCGTAGTGCCGAGCCATGCTCGGCTGAGGCTCTACCGGTGAAGCCCTTGCCGAGCATGGCTCGGCACTACACTCCCTCCCTTTGCTGGAGTTGCTCCCTCCCATTCGCGTAGAGAAGGGGAGGGCTGGGGAGGGGTTGGTTTTACCGCTTCTGATCTTGCAGTGGCTTCGCGGTTTACGCCGCTCCCACAAATTGGCTGGGGGCTGATGGCTTGCTGGTGAAGCTCCTGCCGAGCATGGCTCGGCACTACACACAGCCCCGGCCTGACATGCCGGCAAGCTTGGCGGCTGTATCATGGGCATCATTCCCGCGCGCAACGCGCAGCCGGCTTTCAGTGCCGGCCCATGATCCCGAGAGTCTTCCGCATGTCTTCCGCCCGTCCCGCCACGCTTGAACAGTGGCTCGCCCATATCGAACAGCAGCACCCGCAAGCCATTGCAATGGGTTTGGAGCGCGTGCGCGAAGTCGCTCAGCGCATGCAGCTGGGGCGGCCGGCCGAGCACTGCATCGTGGTCGGCGGCACCAATGGCAAGGGTTCGACCGTGGCCTTCATCGAGTCCATCGCCCGCGCCGCGGAGTGGAAGGTGGGGGCCTACACCTCGCCGCATCTGCTCCGCTACAACGAGCGCGTGCGCATCGATGGCAAGGATGTGGATGACGCCAGTCTGGTAGCCGGCTTCAATGCGGTCGAAGACGCCCGCGGCGACACCGCGCTGACCTATTTCGAATACGGCACGCTGTGCGCGCTGTGGCTGTTCCAGCAGGCCGGACTGGATCTGGCGGTACTGGAGGTCGGCCTCGGTGGACGGCTGGACGCAGTCAACATCATCGACGCCGATGTGGCCGTGATCACCACTGTCGATATCGACCACGCCGATTGGCTGGGCAACGATCGCGAAGTCATTGGCGAAGAGAAGGCCGGCATCATCCGCGGCTGGAAGCCGCTGATTCTTGGCGAGATCGATCCGCCCTCCAGCGTGCTGCGTCGCGCCTACGTGCTCGGTGCCAATGCGATCCGCTTCGGCAGCGACTTCTTCGCCGAGGACATTGATGGCGAACTGTGGCGCTGGCGTGATGTCTCGTTCCGCCTGGAACTGCCGCAGCCGGCATTATGGGCGCCGATCCAGCGCAACAATGCAGCCACCGCGGTCGCTGCGCTGCGCGCCCTGGACAAGCCGGTGCCGCGCACGGCGTGGGCGCAGGGCATTGCCGATGCGCATGTCGCCGGGCGCCTACAGCGCTTCCAGCGCGGTGATGTGGAGGTGTTGCTGGATGTCGGCCACAACCCGCAGGCTGCTGCTGCGCTGGCCGCGGCATTGAAGGCCGAACCGGTGCAGGGGCGCACGCTGGCCGTGTATGCCGCGCTGGCCGACAAGGACGCCGTGGGAGTGGTCGAAGCCCTGCAGCCGCAGGTCGATGGCTGGTTCCTGGCCGGGCTGGAAGGGGCGCGCGGGCAGACTGCCGCGCACCTGCGCGAACGCCTGGCGCAGACCCATGCCGCCGAGGCCGGTTTGTCCGCCAACGTCAGCGCGGCGCTGGACGCTGCATTGGCCCAGGCCAGGCCAGGCGACCGGGTGCTGGTGTTCGGCTCCTTCCATACGGTGGCCGAAGCGCTGCCGCTACTCCGTTCAGCTGACTAAGACGCTGCTGCGCGTGCCCCGCATATAATCATCGGGGCACTCCGCCGCGCCGCGCATACGCCAATTGTGGAAACTCCTTTGAAACAGCGATTGATTGGTGCCATCGTTCTGGTGGCGCTTGCCGTGATTTTCCTGCCGATGCTGGTCAAAGGACCTGCGCCAGACAGTGGCGTACAGGACGTGCCGCTCAGCGCGCCTGCGGCACCGGTCGAAGGCCAGTTCGAGACCCGTGAACTGCCGTTGGTCGCGCCCGGCGCACCTGCAGGTGGTGCCTTGGGCATGCCCGCCGCACAGCCGGAAACCGGCGTCGCCGCCGCCGTCGAGCCGCCGGCCAATGGCCTGCCGCCGTCAGCTGCCGCCGGCAATTACGCGGTCAATTTTGGTGCCTATGGCAGCGAAGCTGACGCCGACGCAGTGATTGCACACCTGAAGAAATCCAATCTGCCGGGCTTCCGCCAGGCCGATACCATCAATGGTCGCCAGGCTTGGCGTGTGCGCATCGGCCCCTATGCCGATCGTGCCCAGGCTGAACTGGTTCGGCTGGAAGCGGGCAAGGTCCGCAACGACGTGAATGCGCAGGTGGTGGTGCTCAACGCCACTGCCGAAAACGCCGTCGCCGCACCGGCCGCTGCCGCTGCACCGGCTACCAGCAGCACGCCTGTTGCTCCCGCAAACACCGCACCGGTGCGCACCGAGGCCTTGCCGCCGGAGCCGGCCAAGCCGGTCGTGGCTGCGCCAAAACCCGCAGCGCCCAAGCCGGAAGCTCCGAAGCCTGAACCGGCCAAGCCGGTAGCGGCAGCCCCGGCCAAACCTGCCGTCACCACCCCGGCCGCGCCGGCTGCCAGCGGTGTTGGTTTCGCCGTGCAGTTGGGCGCCTTTGGCCAGGCCGCCGATGCCAATGCCCTGCGTGACCGCGCGCGTGCCGCCGGTTTCAGCGCTTTTGTCGAGCAGGTGCGCACGGATAATGGCGTGCTCAACCGTGTCCGCATCGGACCGGTGGCCAGCCGCGAGCAGGCTGAACAGCTCAAGGCGCAGGTCGCGGCCAAGGTCGGCATCGCCGGCATGGTCCGCCCGCATCCTTGATGCGGCTTCGCCTCCCTCTGATCAGTCACGCCGCATCGCGCTTCACTTGCGGGGCACGCGATGATTGATCTGGTGTTGTTGGCGCTGATCGGCGTATCAGCCCTGTTCGGGCTGATGCGCGGGCTGCTGGCAACCGTGCTCGGTGTAGTGAATTGGCTGTTGGCTGGTGCCGCCGCCTTTTACTACGGCGCGCGCGCTGCCTTGCTGCTGGCCGATCAGGGCCAGCCCAGCGCTGGCGACTATGTCGGCGGCTATCTGCTGGTATTCATCGGCGTGCTGTTGGCAGCGACGCTGGTCGGGCGCCTGCTGCGCGGCGTGGTCGATGCCACGGTGCTGCTGAAATGGCCGGATCGGATGCTCGGCCTGGCCTTGGGCGCGGTACGCGGGGTGCTGCTCGCGGTGCTGGCAGTGGTGCTGCTGGGCTTCACCTCGATGGATGAGGAACCGGGCTGGCGTCAGTCCAGCGTGGTGCCGTGGCTGCAGCCGATGGCTGACTGGCTGCGCGAAAAGCTGCCGCAGCCACCTGAATCGCCGGCAATGGCACTGATGGACTTGGGTAAGTCGGTGCTGGCAGGCGATAATGGCGGACCGAACGAAGCAGATGCGGGCAGTGGCTTGCTACCGGCGCCGTTGGCAGGGACGCGTTTTGATCCCCGCCAGCGCAGCGCAGAGCAAAGCCGAGCTGACCCGGCGGGGGCGTTGCCCTCCAACATCGATCCGGCGCAGGTGCGCCCGGGTCAACTCAAGCCGATACGGGTTGAGCCTCAGGGCCAGGCACGGCCACCTTCACGTTAACGGGCATCGCCCAGCGGAGATCGCGCAACATGTGTGGCATCGTCGGAATCGTCGGCAACCAGAACGTCGCCGGGCAGCTTTATGACGGCCTGACCGTCCTCCAACACCGTGGCCAGGATGCGGCCGGTATCGCTACCGCTGACGGCACTCGCCTACGCGTGGAAAAGGCCAACGGCCTGGTCCGTGATGTATTCGACGAGCGCCGCATGGAACTGCTGCAGGGTCGCATCGGCATCGCCCATGTGCGCTACCCGACCGCAGGCTCGGAAGGCACCGACGAGGCGCAGCCGTTCTACGTCAACTCGCCTTATGGCATTGCGCTGGCGCACAACGGCAACCTGATCAATACCGAGGCGCTGCGTCGCCAGGTGTTCGAGGCCGACCGCCGCAACATCAATACCGATTCGGACAGCGAAGTGCTGTTGAACGTGTTCGCCTACGAGCTGGACGCGCAGCGCATGCTGACCCCGGAAGCGGCGATTCGTGCCGTGGCCGGCGTGCACCGTCGCTGCAAGGGCGGCTATGCGGTGGTCAGCGTGGTGCTGGGCCTGGGCCTGGTGGCCTTCCGTGACCCGCACGGCATCCGCCCGCTGGTGCTGGGCAAGCGCAACCATGCCGAAGGCGTCGAGTACGCGGTGGCGTCCGAATCGGTGGCGCTGGACGTGCTCGGTTTCGAGCGCATGCGCGACGTGGCGCCGGGCGAAGCGGTGGTCATCACCGAGCGCGGCGAACTGTTCACCGAGATCTGCGCGACCAACACCCAGCAGACCCCGTGCATCTTCGAGTACGTGTACTTCGCACGTCCCGACTCGATGATGGACAACGTGTCGGTGCACAAGGCGCGCATGCGCATGGGCCAGAAGCTGGGCGAGAAGATCCTGCGCCTGCGTCCGGACCATGACATCGACACCATCATTCCGATCCCGGACACCTCGCGCGATGCCGCGCTGGAAATGTCCAACGTGCTCGGCGTGAAGTACCGCGAAGGCTTCGTCAAGAACCGCTATGTCGGCCGTACCTTCATCATGCCGGGCCAGGGCGAGCGGGTGAAATCCGTGCGCCGCAAGCTCAACCCCATCCATCTGGAATTCCGCAACCGCGTGGTGTTGCTGGTGGATGACTCCATCGTGCGCGGCACCACCAGCCAGCAGATCGTGCAGATGGCGCGTGATGCTGGCGCACGCAAGGTCTACCTGGCCAGCGCCGCGCCGCCGGTGCGTTTCCCGAACATCTACGGCATCGACATGCCGGCGGCCGAAGAACTGGTCGCGCACAACCGCAGCGTCGAGGAAATCGAGAAGCACCTGGGCTGTGATTGGCTGGTCTACCAGGACCTGGAAGACCTGGAAGTCGCAGTGCGTGAAGGCAACCCGGAGCTGAAGGAATTCGACTCGTCCTGCTTCAACGGCGAATACGTCACCGGCATCGAGCCGGGTTACTTCGAGCGCATCCAGCAACTGCGTTCGGACGAAGCCAAGACCCAGCGCCGCGCATAAGCATTGGGAGGGCTCATAACCCTTCTCCCGCACGCAGCGCTCAAAGCCCCTCTCCCGCACGCGGGAGAGGGGTTGGGGTGAGGGCAGAACGAAGCGGCAACGTGTGAGCACCCATGAACCCGCAACAATCGCATCACTCCACAAGTAACCACGCATTCCTGCCGCCTACCGAAGCCGCAGACTTCTCCCTGCTCGACGCTGCCTGCATCTGCATGGCCGCCGCCGATCCGCTTGAGAAAGTCGCGCTCACCCAGCACTACGCCGCGCGCTACCGCGCTGGCACATTGAAACTGCCCGCAGAAGCGCCAGAGCCCGATCCCATCCGCGCGCCGGGCCGCCCGCCGCAACTGGTGCTGGTGCACCCACGCGACCTGCCACGCCGTGGCCTTGGTTCGGTGGATGGGCGCGCCGCTTTCATCCACGCCATCGCCCATATCGAACTCAATGCCATCGACCTGGCCTGGGATGCCGTCTATCGCTTCCGCGGCCTGCCAGGCAGCTTCTACGCCGATTGGGTGAGCTGTGCCGATGATGAGTCGCGCCACTTCGTATTGCTGCGTGATCGGCTATTGGCACATGGCCATGACTACGCCGATTTCCCCGCCCATAACGGCCTGTGGGAAATGTGCGAGAAGACCGCGCACGACGGCTTGGCACGCATGGCCTTGGTGCCGCGGGTACTGGAAGCGCGCGGCCTGGATGTGACCCCGGCGATGATCAGCAAGCTGCGTTCGCTGGGTGATGCAACGACCGCCGACGTGCTGGAAGTGATCCTGCGCGAAGAGGTAGCCCACGTTGCTGCTGGCACGCGCTGGTACCACTGGTATTGCGCGCGCGCAGGTGTCGAGCCACGCAAGCGTTTCAAAGAGCTGCTGGGCGAGTACGCCGGTGGCTACCTGCGCGGCCCGTTCAATCTGGAAGCGCGCTTGTTGGCCGGTTTTGACGAAGACGAACTGGACTACCTGGTTGAGCAAGCCGGTTGAATGCCGCGTGGTGGTGAGGCCGCCTGTTGCTTGATTGGCGACGACTGCTCCGGCCGATATTGCATGCAGCAACGATGAATGATTCCCGCAACTCAGGCCGTGTCTGATTGACGGCCAGCTCGCCTGCATTCCACCATCGGCGCGGTAGATATGGCTTGCCGTATCCCACGTCTTTCACGGGCTGATGCAAGGGCATGCGCCAACATCAGGTCGAGTCACATCCCAGAGTGTTCTCGATCGGCAACGATGCAATCAAGGAGCAAACGATGAAGCAGATTCTTACGCTGGCCGCACTGGTAGTGGCATTGTCGGCGTGTAACGGACCCAAGCCTGCGGCTGATTCCAGCGCCACGGCGCCGGCTCCGGCTGCGCCTGTCGCAGCGGCTGAAGCAGTGGCTGCCAAGGATGATTTCCCGGTCATCGTGCAGGCCTCCGGCACCGAGCCGTTCTGGGGTGTACGTGTGGACGGTGCCAAGCTCGATTACAGCACCCCGGAAACCCAGGCCAGCCCGCTGCATCTGGAAGGCAGCCGCGCGCTGCAGGATGGCTTGCTGGTAGTGCAGGGCGGGGAAGGGAAGGATGCCTTCCGGCTGACCGTGCAGCGTGCCGAGTGCTCGGACGGCATGTCCGACCTGAAACACCCGTTCACCGCGGAATTCGTGCTCGGCAAGGACACCTTCAAGGGCTGCGCCCGCGACCCGTCGATACCGGTCGAGGCACCCTGATCCCACGTGTTTGTAGGAGCGGCGTCAGCTGCGAAGCCACAAAAGCAAATGCCGTCAGGCAGGTCTGCAATTGCAGGCATGCCTGGCGGTTTTTTTGCGCCAGCTTCGCGGCTCACACCGCTCTCACAAAACATATGGCCGAGCCTTGTAGGAGCGGCGTCAGCCCAATGCTTCCAACCGGAACCCATCCGCATCCACACGCAACACCGAACCCTGCTCATACCAGTCACCCAGCACGATGCGGGTGAAGCTGTGCTCGCCTGCGTTCACGGTATGGATCGCCGGGCGATGGGTGTGGCCGTGGATCATCGTGTCCACGCCATAGCGCTGGAAGGTGGCGACCACCTCGGCAGGTGCGACATCGGTGACGGTTTCAAACGTCGCCTTGTCGTCCTGCTTCATTTCCGATTGATGCGCCTGGCTGGCGGCGCGGGCCTTCTGTGCGAAGGCGACGCGTGCTTCCAGCGGCTGCGACAGGAACTGGGCGATGAAGGCCGGGTTGCGGCTCTGTGCGCGGAAGGCCTGATAGGCGACGTCATCGGTGCACAACAGGTCGCCGTGCTGCAGCAGCACTGGCTTGCCGTAGAGCTGGATCACCGAGGGATCGGGCAGGATGCGCATGCCGGCGCGCGCGGCATAGTCGTTGCCGAGCAGGAAGTCGCGGTTTCCACGGATGAAGTACACCGGCACACCAGCGTCGCTTACTTCACGCAGTGCAAGCGCGACTGCATCTGCGGCGCTGGAGGGCGTGTCGTCGCCGATCCATGCTTCAAACAGGTCGCCCAGGATGTACAGCGCCTCGGCCTGCCGCGCTTCGTCGCGCAGGAAGTCGAGGAACAGCTCAGTGATGGCTGGACGGCTGGGGTCCAGGTGCAGGTCGGAGATGAACAGCGTTGTCATGCCCGCATTGTAGAGCCTGATCAGCCAGCGAGCAGCGGCAACAGCTGCAGCGAGCCCGTACCCAGCAACACACCGATGGCGGTGGCGGCCAACACATCGCTGGGGTAATGCAGGCCCAGCACCACCCGCGACAGCGCTACGCCGACGGTGAAGGGCAGCAACAGCGGGGCCAGCCAGGGGTAGTAGGCCAGCGCCACCACGGTGAAGGACACCGCATGCAGGGTGTGGCCGGACGGGAAGCTGTACTCATCCAGCGGTGCCACCCAGGCGCGGATGCGCAGGTCGGCGGCGAAGGGGCGCGGGCGCCGGGTCCAGCGCTTGAGCAGCTTGTACAGGGTCAGTGCCAGCACGCCGGTGGCGGCCATGTGCGCGGAGGCCTGCAGGCCATCCAGACCATCGGCCAAAACCAGCGCGCCCATCAACATGTACCAGAACACGCCATCACCGAGCCGGCTGAGCACCGAGAAAAGGCGGCGGATGCCGCGACGGCGGCCATAGCGGTTTGCGCGGCGGCACCAACGGGCCTCGCGTGCGGCTATTCCTTCAGGCGGCAGCAATGGCATGGCAGCGTCTCCGGGAGGCCAGTTCGCTGAGCAGTGCTTCAAATTCGGCGACCACGTGTTCCGGGTGCAGGCGTTGCATCGCGCGACTGGCGTTCGCACCAAGCGTGGTGCGCATTTCGTCATCATTGGCCAGCTGCACGGCGGCTGCGATGAAGTTCTCATCGTTGTCCACGGCAACGCCGCTGTGCCCACTGCGCAGGTGTTCGCGGGCGGCGCCGTAGTTGAAGGCCACTGTCGCAACACCGCTGGCCATGGCCTCCAGGGTGACATTGCCAAAGGTTTCGCTGCGGCTGGCGAACAGGAACAGATCACCGCTGGCGAAGTGCCTGGCCAGTGCTTCGCCGCGCTGCACACCGCAGAAGATGAAATCCGGGTTCTGCTCGGCCAGCTTCTCGCGCATCGGGCCATCACCGACCCACACGAAACGTGCCTTCGGCCGTTGTTGCTGGATGCGGCGGAATGCCTTGATTGCCAGTCCCAGGTTTTTCTCCGCCGCGATGCGACCCACATAGATCACCGCGAAGCCTTCGCCTTCGATGCCCCAGTCGGCTCGCAGGGCGGCATCGCGTTTGTTTGGGTCGAACTGACTGCCATCCACCGCGCGTGCGAGCAGCCGCGCGCGGGAAAATCCATTGTCCAGAAGAAACTGCTGCAACTCGCGGGTGGGGACCAAGGTGGCTTCTGCCTGATTGTGAAAGCGCCGCATCCAGCGCAGTGCGGTGCCCTGTAACCAGGCTGCGCCATAGTCGGGCAGGTATTCATCAAAACGCGTGTGCAGGCCCGAGGCGACCGGGATTCCCAGCCGCCGCGCGGTGCGCATTGCCGACCAGCCCAACGGGCCCTCCGTGGCCACGTAGATCGCATCCGGGCGTTGTTGTTGCCATTGCCTGGCCAGCCGCAACGGCGCCGGCAGGCCGAAGCGCAGGCCGGGGTAGCGCGGCAGGCCGGCACCGCGCACCAGCACCTCGTGGGCGGCGGCGGTGCCATCCTGTTGCTGACGCGGCCGGACCACATCGACGTCATGGCCGCGGTTGCGCAGGCCGTGTTCCAACCCCTGCACGGTCAAGGCAACGCCATTGACCTCCGGCGGATAGGTCTCGGTGACGATCGCAAAGCGCATGGCTGGCTCCCGGTTTTTGGCGAGGATGCGCGCCGGGAATGAAGCGACTGTTACTTCCAGTTGACGACTTTGTTACCGGGACAACAAAAAAAACCACGGCCCCGAAGGGCCGTGGTTCCTGTGGCTCTTTACCCGTGATGCAGGGATCAGAAGCGCTGCTGGTACTTCATGTACACGAGACGACCGATGTCGTAGCCGCCGTAGTACGAGAAGGCCGAGTTCGGCTTGCTGTACATCACCGGGCCGTACTTCTCGAACACGTTGTTGGCGCCGACCGAAACGGTGGCATCCCACGGCAGCTTGTAGCGCACCTGCACGTCGTGGAACGTCACTGCACCACGTTCGTTGTAGTTGCGAGCGCCCTTGTACCAAGGCGCGTAGACGCCAGGGTCGGAACACTCTGCCGGATACAGGGCGATGCTCGGGCACTGCTCCTTGACGCTGGAGAAGTAGCGGGCGGTCCAGCTGACACCGAAGTTGCCGCGTTCCCAGCCAGCAGTCAGATTGGAGCGGATACGGAAGCCGCTGCCGATGCCGTTGCTGGGGGTGGGGACCACATTGTTGTCGTTGGTCGAACGATAGATGTTCTCGCTGACGTAGGTGGTGGCCCAACTGGTGCTGAACTTGCCGTAGTCGGTATCCAGGCGGTAGCTCATATCCATGTCATAGCCTTCGGTCTGCAGGAAACCGGCGTTGCGGTTGCCGAAGCGAAGGGTGTTGACGATGCCGGTTACCGGATCGCGGGTGAAGCGGTTGCAGCGTGCGTCGATGCCCTGCTCATAGCAGTCGATCAGAATCTGGTTCGGGCTATCGGAGACGATGGTGTTGTCGATGCGGATCTTCCACCAGTCCAGCGACACGTTGAAGTTGCTGATGAAGCTCGGGCTCCAGACCAGACCCAAGGTCTTGCTCGTGGAGGTTTCCGGGGTGAGCGAGGGATTGGAACCGCCAACGAACGGCAGCGGCGTGGCGTCGGATGCCGTGGTCACCGGGGTCATGCCCTGCTTGAGCTGACGGAAGGTGTTGGCATTGGCGATGTCACGTGCGCAACGGGCACGTACCTCGGCACTGGTCTTGGAAGCGCCGAACACGGTATCGCAGGGGTCGCTGAAGGTTGCGAAGGTTTCCGAGCCACCGCCGAACAGGTCGTTGATGGTCGGGGCGCGGAAGCCCTCGGCCCAGGTGCCGCGCACCAGCAGCTGCTCGAACGGCTTCCACTTGAAACCGAACTTGCTGTTGACGGTGTTGCCGAAGGTGTCGTAATCGGAGTAGCGGGTGGCAGCATTGAAGCTAAGCTCGCGCGCACCCGGCAGGTCCGCCAGAACCGGGATATTGAGCTCGAGGTAGGCTTCGTTGACCTTGTAGTCGCCGCCGGTGGGGCCAGCGGCCAGGTTGGTGGTGGCGCCGGTCTGCGCCAGCGGGTCGGGGATGTACTCGCCGGCTTCCTTGCGGCTTTCAACGCCGAACGCAAAACCCAGGTCACCGGCCGGCAAGGTAACGATGTTGCCGGCGATGTTGGCGAAGAAGTTCTTGCTGGTGGTCTTGCCCTTGGTTAGCTCGGCCGGGAACAGCCAGTCCTGCAGGGTGGCGTTGGCGGTCAGGCCATTCGGATCGGTGCTGCCGAACGGAGCCAGCGGATTCCACGGGGTGCAATTGGCGACCGGTGCGCCCGGCTTGCCGCATTCGACCTTGCCGGTAGCGGCGTTGTAGAACGACGGCCCCACTGCAGCCGCAACGCGGCCCTTGTGCAGGTTGCCGGTGGCAACGGATTCCAGCTCGTTGCGACTGTACTGGTAGCCGGCTTCCCAATCGAAATAGCGCTCGCCGATGTCAAAGGAGCCATCGAACGAGGCCACCGCGCGATAGGTCTTCAGCTCGCTGTTGGTGACACGCGGGATTTCCCAGGTGCGGCGGTTCCAAGCCACGGCGGTCGGGGTTGCATAGCCGTGCTGGTTGCCAAACGGGTTGAAGTAGCTGTCGATCGACATCGGGCCGATGCCAGCGGTGCTCGACTGCAGCGGATAACCGGCGATCTGGCGGCTGGAGCTTCGCTGGTTGTAGCCCAGTTCGGTCTTGAAGTTGATGGCGTCGGTGATCTTGAAGCGGCCATCGAAATACACAGAATCCCGCTTGATCGGGTAATTCACGTGCATCTGGTTGTTGGCATTGCTGACATCACCGGTAAACGGGGTGGTGTCGGTGATGTGGTAGTTGGCCGGATTGGTCGAGTCGGCGCCGCGGTTGAGCGAGTAGTTGCAACCAGCGGTAGCGGTACAGCCCGGACGACCCTTCAGGCCAGTGATCTGGCCGTACTGGCTCAGTGTGGTCCAGTTGCTGGCATCGTTCGGATGGCGGTCACTGATGCCATAGGCGCTGAACCAGCGATCCTTGGCCCAGACACCCTTTTCTTCACTGTGTTCGGCAGACAGCGTCAGCGAGATGCGGTCGTTGCTCCAGCCACCAACCACATCAAAACGGTCACGTGCACCATCACCCTGGCTGAACTGGCCGTGGTAGACGTTGGCGGTAACACCGTTGACATTGGAGCGGGTGATGATGTTGACCACGCCAGCCATGGCGTCGGAGCCATAGATGGCCGATGCGCCGTCCTTCAGGACTTCAATGCGTTCCACTGCCGAAACAGGCAGGTTGGACACGTCCTGGTAACCGGAGGTGCTGATGCCCAGGCGCTTTCCGTTGACCAGCACCAGCGTGCGCTGGGTACCCAGGTTGCGCATGTCGATGTACGTACCGCCGGCATTTTCACCTGCAGTCAGCGCATTGGCGCGGCTGATGGTGGGGCTGCCCATTGCGGTGACGTTCTGCAGGATGTCGGCAACCGAGCTGAAGCCCTGTTGTTCGATATCGGTGCGGCTGATGGCGAACACCGGCTGTGCGGTTTCGACGTCGACCTGACGGATGCGCGAACCGGTGATCTCGATACGGTCAAGTGTGGTGGGTTTGCTTTCCTGGGCGAGCGCGGGCAGGGCGATCATGCCGACGGTGCTCGAAACCAAGGCATAGCGAATCGCCTGCCCCAGTATGCTGGAACGTGTTTGCATTGCGGGCTCTCTCTCTTTTGAAACTGACAAGTGTCAAAAAGAGATTGCGACGTAAGGCCGTCGCGATCTCCATCAAAGGCCATCGTTGCAAGTGCAAGGATGGTTTAGCGAGAGTAGCGTCGTTTGTAAAAAAAATGTTTGTTGTGACGCAATAGGTAACTAGGGTTACGCATTGAGGGTGGCACTTTCAGACGCGTCTTGAAGGCTGCGGTCTTTTGGACTGAGCGTTCAGGCTACAAATGGCCGGAAGCTGATCCCCAGCCCGGTCATGCCTTCAGCCTCGCCAACCAGATCCGCGCGCAGCAGCGGGCGGGCGTCGATGTAGTCCTTGGCCAGGATCAGCGACAAGGCATTGCCGTCGACTGACAGCTCCAACGTCGGGATCGGGTCGGACTCATGTGCGCGGTGCAGCAGTACCGCCAGTCGCAGTATTGCCGCTGTGCGCTTGGCGGGCAGCAACAGGCGCTCGGGCAGGGCCTCGAAGGCGCTCTTGGGAATACCGCGGCGGTGGGTGCGGATCAGTGCGGCCAGCATCTGCTGTTCCTGGCGCGAGAAACCAGCGATGTCCGAATGCTCGATCACGTAGCTGCCGTGGGTGTGATAACCGCTGTGCGCGATCATCAGGCCCAGCTCGTGCAGGCGCGCGGCCCAGCCGAGCATGCGGGCATCGTCGACATCCAGCTTCCAGATGTCGGACACCTGTTCGAACAGCCGCTGCGCGGTGGCTTCCACGCGCTGCGCCTGGGCTTCATCGATGGCGTAGCGTTGGGTCAGTGCTGCCACCGATTCGTCGCGCGGATCGTTGTCGTTGGCGCGGCCCATGATGTCGTAGAGGATGCCTTCGCGCATCGCCGCCTTGCTGACCAGCAGCTTCTGCAGGCCCAGCGCTTGGAAGGCGGCTTCCAGCACGAGGACGCCACCGGCGATGATCGGGCGGCGCTCGTTGGACAGCGTCGGCAACACGATCTCGTTGATGTTCTTGGCGCGCAGCAGCTCTTCGCGCAGCTGTGGCAGCGCTTCGGCGGTGATCGCGCCCTTGCTCAGCTTCATTGCCGCGCAGATCTCGCTGATCGCCTTGTGGGTGCCGGACGAGCCCAGCGCTTCCTGCCAGCCCAGCGCCTTGTATTTGTTGGCGAAGGGCTGGAATTCGGCGCCGATCTCGGTGAGTGCGTCCTTCCAGCGCTTCTTGCTCAGCTTGCCGCCGGGGAAGAACCGGCGGGTGCTGGCGATGCAGCCGGCCTGCAGGCTTTCGCGCTCCAGCGTCTGCATGCCCTGGCCGATGATGAACTCGGTGGAGCCGCCGCCGATGTCGATCACCAGCCGGTGCTGGTTGGGCTTGGGCGGCTGCGCGTGGGCAACGCCGAGATAGATCAGACGCGCTTCCTCGCGGCCGCTGACCACTTCGATGGCGTGGCCGAGCGCGGTTTCAGCCGGCATCAGGAACGACAGCGGCGAGCGCAGCTGGCGCACGGTATTGGTGGCCAGGGCGCGCACGCGGTAGGGCGGGATGTTGCGGATGCGCTGGCCGAAACGGGCCAGGCATTCCAGCGCGCGCTGGCGGGCCTCAGGCGACAGGCCGCCCTTGCCATCCAGGCCATCGGCCATGCGTACGGTTTCGCGCAGGCGGTCCACCACCCGCAGCTGCCCAAGCAGGTAGCGCGCGATGACCATGTGGAAACTGTTGGAGCCCAGATCGATGGCGGCCAGCAGGTCGCCGTCCTGCAGGGGCGGTGGGGTCAGAGAGGACTGGGGCATGGCGGAATGGTAGCCGAAGCCCGGGGGTCGGCGTCACCTTGCCCCGGCGATCTTCGCGCCTACAGACCCTCCATCAATGCCTGCTGCGCTGAATGCGGCGGCTGGCCGGGCGCGGGCTCGCACTTGATGTAGCGGCCGTCCTCCTGCAGGTCCCAGGCATTGAGGTTGTCGTCCAGGTAGTTCTGCAGCACCTCGCGGTAGATGCGACGGGCCAGATCGGTGTCCAGGATCGGGAAGCAGGTTTCCACGCGGCGCAGCAGGTTGCGCTCCAGCCAGTCGGCGCTGGCGCAGTACAGCTCGGGCGCGCCGTTGTTGCCGAACCAGTAGACGCGGCTGTGTTCGAGGAAGCGGCCGACGATCGAACGCACGCGGATGTTGTCCGATACACCTTCCACGCCCGGGCGCAGGGTGCAGGCGCCGCGCACGATCAGGTCGATCTGCACGCCGGCCTGTGAGGCCGCGTACAGGGCGCGGATCACCTGCGCCTCGTTGAGCGCGTTCATCTTGGCGA
Source organism: Stenotrophomonas sp. STEN035 (assembly GCF_056759935.1). Taxonomy (NCBI): domain Bacteria; kingdom Pseudomonadati; phylum Pseudomonadota; class Gammaproteobacteria; order Lysobacterales; family Lysobacteraceae; genus Stenotrophomonas; species Stenotrophomonas sp. STEN035. Next base: position 18,738 of record NZ_JBRRDY010000026.1, on the reverse strand, counting down.
TGATGCGTGCCGGCTTGCCCTCCTGGGCCAGCTTGGTCTCGCGCTCGATGCGCTTGATCAGCCCGGCATGCAGGGTGAACGGCGATTGCAGCAGGCACTTGAGCTTCATCTTCGGGGCCAGCCCCGAGAGCTGCTGGAACAGCAGGTGCACATCGTTGCCGATGTCGGCATCGGCGGTGATCAGGCTCAGGTCGGTATACGCGCGGGCGGTGCCGCTGTGGTAGTTGCCGGTGCCCAGGTGCACGTAGCGGCGCAGCTTGCGGCCTTCGCGGCGCACGATCAGCAGCATCTTGGCGTGGGTCTTGTAGCCGACCACGCCGTAGACGACCTGCACGCCGGCATCCTGCAGGCGGTCGGCCAGGCCAAGGTTGGCTTCCTCGTCGAAGCGTGCCCGCAGCTCGACCACGACAGTCACGTCCTTGCCGTTGCGCGCGGCCAGGATCAGCGCCTCGACAATGCCTGAGTCCTTGCCGGTGCGGTACAGGGTCTGCTTGATCGCCAGCACGTTGGGATCGACCGCGGCCTCGCGGATCAGCTCCAGCACGGTGCTGAAGGAATCGAACGGGTGGTGTAGCAGCACGTCGCCCTGCGCGGCGGTTTCGAAGATGCCCTCGGGCGACTTGAACACGCGCGGGGTCATCGGCGGGTACTTCAGGTCCGCGCGCTGCAGCAGGTCGTACACCTGGATGACGCGGTTGAGGTTGACCGGGCCATCAATGCGGTAAGCCGCGTTTTCGGACAGGCCGAAATTCTGCAGCAGGGTCTGCATGATCGGCTTGGGGCAGTCGTGGGCGATCTCCAGCCGCACGGCGGGGCGATAGCCGCGGTCGACCAGTTCATCGCGCAGCGCCAGCGCCAGGTTCTCCACTTCTTCCTCGTCCACCACCAGCTCGGAGTTGCGGGTGACGCGGAACTGGTAGGCGCCCTGCACATCCATGCCCGGGAACAGTTCGTCGACGAAGGCCGACAACACCGCCGACAGCAGGACGAAGTTCTGTGGGCCGCCCAGCGACTCGGGCAGCTGGATGATGCGCGGCAGCGAACGTGGTGCACGTACCAGCGCCAGATGGCCGGCGCGACCGAAGGCGTCGGTGCCCTTCAGCACGACGACGATGTTCAACGACTTGTTGAGGATCTTCGGGAACGGGTGCGACGGGTCCAGACCGAGCGGCGACAGCACCGGCATGATCTCGTTGCGGAAATAGGCGCGCAGCCAACGGCGTTGGCGCGGCGTCCAGGTCTTGTTGGCGAGGATGCCGACGCCGGCCTCGCCCAGGGCCGGACGCAGTACCTGGTTCCAGCAGCGGTACTGCTGGTCCACCAGTTCGGCGGCGCGGTCATGGATGGCGTTGAGGATGGCCTGCGGGCTCATCCCGTCCGGTGCCGGCGGCAGGCCGAATTCCTGCGCATGGCGTACCGCTGCGGCGCGGATCTCGAAGAACTCATCCAGGTTGGTGCAGGAAATGCACAGGAAGCGCAGCCGCTCCAGCAACGGCACCTGCTCATCCATCGCCTGGGCCAGCACGCGGAAATTGAAATCCAGCTGTGACAGTTCCCGGTTGATATACAGCGACGGATCACGCAGCGGATCGTTGCCGGTAGCGGGCGCGGCGGGGGGCGGGGGAGGAGTCATGCCGGAAAGTCTTCCATGGACAAAGGCGAGGGGGATGCATTGCGCGGGCGTACATGCTCGGCGTCGAAGTGGCAGGCAAAGGTGCTGCCCTGGCCGACTTCGCTGCGGATTTCCAGGCGTGCCTGGTGCAGGCCAAGAATGTGTTTGACGATGGACAGGCCCAGCCCGGTGCCGCCGCTTTCGCGCGAGCGGCTGCTGGATACGCGGTAGAAGCGTTCGGTCAATCGCGGCAGATGATTGGCCGGGATGCCGTAGCCGGTGTCGGTGACAGCCAACACCGCACCATTGCCTTCGCGGCTGAAGGTCAGGGTGATGCGGCCGCCAGCCGGCGTATAGCGCACGGCATTGGTCAGCAGATTGGAGAAGGCGCTGTGCAGTTCCTTGTTGGAACCTGCCAGATCCACGCCAGCCTGGTCTTCGACGACGATGGTGTGGCGGCCCTGGCTGTGTGCCTCGGCTTCGCGCCGCAGCGAGGCCAGCATCGAGGTCATGCCCACCGTTTCCAGCTCGGTATGTTGCTGTGATTCCAGCCGCGAAAGGGTCAGCAGGTCCTCGACCAGCTGCGCCATGCGCTGCGATTGCTTGCGCATTTCCGACAGCATCGGTCCGGTATCGGGGAAATCCTCCGGGTCCATCATGTCCAGATAGCCGTGCACCACGGTCAGCGGCGTGCGCAGCTCGTGCGAGACATTGGCGACGAAGTCGCGGCGCACCTGTTCCAGATGCAGCAGCTTGGTTACGTCACGTGCGACCAGCAGCCAATGGTGATCCGAGTAGGGGATCAAGCGCATATGCAGGCGGATGGCCGGATCGACCGGCGAGTTCGCATCCAGGATCGGTTCGGCATTGCGGCCACCGGCCAGCCAATGGGCAAGCGGCAGCGGCTGCAGACGGGGCACCAGCGCAGCCTCCATGTCGGCCGGATGCTGCAGGCCGAGCAGAGCGGTAGCGGCTTCGTTGAACCACTGCACGCGCTGGGTGTTGCGGTCGACCACCACCACCGCATCGGGCAACGCGGCGGCGGCGGCGCGATAGCTGCGCAGCATTTCGACCAGGCGGCGCTTGCGCGCCCGCATTTCCTGCTGGTTGCGTGACAGCAGGCGGTCCAGTTCGTTCCAGACGCCCACGCCTTGCGGCGTGTCCCAGCGCTGGCGGGCGGTCAGCCGCAGCAGCAGCTGGCGCAGGCGCCAGTAGTGCCAGGTCAGGATCGCCATGGCAGTGATCGCCACGCTCAGGGCGGGATGGCCCAGCAACGCCCCCAGCCCCCATGCCAGCAACAGCAACGCGGCCACGGTGGCCAGCGTCTTCAACCAGGCAGATCGGAATTGGCGGGGCATTGCACTCTCGGTGGTACGCGGTGGATCCGTCGGGGGTGTCCCGGGTTATAGCATCGCCAGCGACGGCATGGCCGCCACGGTTCAGGTAGCGGCAGAAAAGCGATAGCCGGCACCGCGCACGGTCTGCACCATGTTCTCGGCGCCAAAGGGTTCCAGCGTCTTGCGCAGGCGGCGGATATGCACGTCGATGGTGCGTTCTTCCACGTACACGCTGCCGCCCCAGACATGGTCGAGCAACTGCGAGCGGGTGTAGACGCGCTCCGGGTGGGTCATGAAGAAGTGCAGCAGGCGGTATTCGGTGGGGCCGATCGGCACCGGTACATCGCCGGCGAAGACGCGGTGGGCGGCGCCGTCGATGCGGATGTTGCCAACGCCGACGCTGCCGTCTTCGTCATCATCGCGGGTGCGGCGCATCACTGCACGGATGCGTGCCAGCAGTTCGCGTGCCGAGAACGGCTTGACCACGTAGTCGTCGACGCCGGCTTCCAGGCCACCGACGCGGTCGTTCTCTTCGCCACGCGCGGTGAGCATGATGATCGGCACGTCGCGGGTGAGGACTTCCTTGCGCCAGCGGCGGGCAAGCTCCAGCCCGCTGGTACCCGGTAGCATCCAATCCAGCAGGATCATGTCCGGTACCCGGTCGGCAATGGCGGTCTGCGCTTCGAGTGCGTCGCCGGCATGGACCGGGTCGTACTCACCCTTGCGCAGGGCGAAGGCGACCATGTCACGGATCGCGGGTTCGTCATCGACAATCAGGATACGTTTCTGCACGTGGCGCCTACCGGAATGCCCATCAATAAGGGATGTGCTCAGTAGACTACGGTTTGATGACGGGTTTGTGACATGGGAGGGCGCTAAACCCGGCAAATGTCGCGAGCAGGTTCACTTTCGTGACATTTCCGGGTCGTGCACGCCGAGCCGGCGCATTTCCAGCACGGTTGGCATGATCGACTCGATGCGGGCATCCACCCGTGCACGGCTCACGTAGTCCAGCCCGGGTTGCTTGAGCAGGGCCTGAAATTGGATCAAGGCCTGTTCCGGTCGCCCATTCAAATAGGCGGCCTCGGCATAGGCCTCGCTGGCGCGGCTGCTGTCGCCGGCCAGTTCGCTGGCGCGGGCGAAGGTGGCCTGGAACACCGGATCGTCGCTGGACCGGGCCAGCAGTGGCCGCAGCATGGCCTGCGCGCGCTGGCCGGCGACGACGCCCCCCTGCTCATTGAGTACCTGCGCATAGGTCAGGGCCACCGGGCGGCTCTGTGGCAGGCGCTTGAGCAGCGCGTCGAAGCGCTTGTTGGCGTCTTCGTGGCGACCGCTGCGCGATTCGGCTTCGCCTACGGCCAGGTTGACCCACAGGTTGTCCGGGTATTCCTGCAGCAGCTGCTGCAGTTCCGGCAGGGCCTGGGCAACGCCGCCGGCGCCGCCGTCACGCAGGCGGGCGATGGCTACGCCGTAGCGTTGCGCATCGGTCAGGCCATTCTTCTGGCTGCGCTTGAGGCCTTCGTATTCGCGTACCAGCTCCGACGGGGTAGGTGCGCTGAGCACGCGCAGGCGCTCGCGGGCCCAGTCGAACTGACCGGTGGGGCCACGCGGCAGGCTGTTGTCGGGCAGGGACAGCTGCAGGCCGGCCGGTAGCAGTGGGTTGCCGCCGCTCAGTGGGCTGCTGGTATCCGGTGCGGACGGGTTGACCCGCTCCTGCAGGACCCCGGTCGGGGTCTGGGTGGTCAGCAGGACGGTGTCCTTCTTCATCTGCTCGGCGCGGGCCTTGGCCTCGCTGATGCGGGTGATGTTGACCGGGTGGGTGCGCAGGAAGTCCGGCGTAGAATAGCCGCCTTCGTTGCCGCGCATCGCCGCCGACATGCGTTCGAAGAAGCCGGCCATCGCGTCCACGTCATAGCCGCTGCGGGACAGGGTGCGGATGCCGAGGCGGTCGGCCTCGGATTCGTTGGAGCGGGTGAAGTTGATCTGCCGCTGCTGCATCAGCCCCATGCCGGAGGTGATCGCAGCCATGGTTGCGTCACCGGAGGAGTTGCCGCCGGCCTGCTGGGCGGCGATTACCGCCGCCAGCATGCCGAGCAGGATCGGGATCTGGTCGCGCTGTGCACGTTCCACCCCGCGCAGCACATGCTGCTGGGTGACGTGCGCGATTTCATGCGACAGCACCGCGGCCACCTCGTCCTCGCGTTCAGCAGTCAGGACCAGGCCGGCGTTCATGCCGATGTAGCCGCCCAATGTGGCAAACGCATTGATCTGGCGGTCCTTCATCATGAAGAACGTGTACTTCTGCTGCGGTTGGGCACTGTTGGAGCCGAGCCGGGTGCCCATGGTCGTGAGCCAGTCGTTCACCAGCGGGTCGTCCAGCAGGTAGCCGTAGTTGCGCAGTTCGCGCAGCATCATGCCGCCGTACTCCGCCTGCCGTGCCGGGGTCAGCAGCTCGCCGGCCGACGAACCGATGTCGGGCAGTTTGCTTTCATCGGCATGGGACAGCGGGGTGGCCAGGGCCAGGGCCAAACTGGTGGCGATAGCGGTGGCAAGCAGCAGGTTGCGCAAGCGGTGACTCCGGGTAGTGGCAGGGCGGAGGATGACGGGGAAGCGGGGCGCGGGTGTGAAGCACAGGTTAACCCGCTGTGTTCTGCCGGTGGCATCGATAATCGGCGCGACCGGTACCATATATAGACAATGTTTCCACCCAGGAGTTTCGTTGTGACAACCTCATCCAGCACCGGCGCGCCGGAGATCACCATCTACTCCACCGCCGTCTGCCCGTACTGCGTAGCGGCCAAGAATTTCCTCAAGAGCAAGAACCAGTCGTGGACTGAGGTCCGGATCGACCTGGATCCGGCCGCGCGCGAGAAGATGATGACGCTGACCAAGCGCACCAGCGTGCCGCAGATCTTCGTCGGCGACGTTCATGTGGGCGGCTACGACGACATGATCGCGCTGCACCGCGAAGGCAAGCTGGAGCCGCTGCTGGCCGGGCAGGGCGCATGAGCGCGGACAGCGAAAAGGACCGCCTGGCCGAATTCACCGAATTCCGCCAGCGCATGAACCAGCGCATCCTGGCCGAGCCCAACCAGGTGGTGCGGCGCTTCTTCGCGCTCGATACCCAGACCTACCAGGCCGGCGCGCTGGATGTGAAGACCAAGGAACTGCTGGGCCTGGTGGCCTCGATGGTGCTGCGTTGCGATGACTGCATCAGCTACCACGTGGCCCAGTGCAAGGAAGCTGGGGTCAGCCGCGAGGAGTTCTTCGAGACCTTCTCGGTCGGCCTGGTGGTGGGCGGTTCCATCGTCATCCCGCACCTGCGGCGGGCGGTGGATTTCCTTGACCAGCTGGAGAGCGGGGCGGCCGCGGCACCGGCCGGGCACGAGCACAGCTGAACCCCAGACCTTCGTCCAGTTGGGGCTGGCGCGGCTGATCAGGCATAATTGACAGTTGAAACCTTTTCAATCGCGCCGGGTTCCGGGCAGCCGGATGGCGCATTCCTCCTCCCTGTTCGGAATACCTAGAAATGACGCAGACAATCACCGTCATCCGTGGCGATGGCATCGGCCCGGAAATCATGGACGCCACCTTGTTCGTGCTGGACAAGCTGGGCGCTGGCCTGAGCTATGAGTTCGCTGACGCCGGCCTGGCCGCGCTGGAAAAGCACGGTGAGCTGATCCCGGCTTCCACCCTGGAATCGATCAAGAAAAACAAGGTCGCCCTGAAGAGCCCGCTGACCACGCCGGTCGGTGGCGGTTTCAGCTCGATCAACGTTGCCCTGCGTCGCCAGTTCGACCTGTACGCCAACGTGCGCCCGGCCATCTCGTTCCCGAACACCAAGTCGCGCTACGAGAACATCAACATGATCACGGTGCGTGAGAACACCGAAGGCGCCTACCTGGCCGAAGGCCAGGAAGTGTCGGCCGACGGCGAGACCGCGTTCTCCGGCACCCGCATCACCCGCAAGGGCTCCGAGCGCATCGTGCGTTACGCTTTCGAGCTGGCCAAGAGCACCGGCCGCAAGAAGGTCACCGCCGTGCACAAGGCCAACATCATCAAGTCGACCTCGGGCCTGTTCCTGGACGTGGCGCGCGAAGTCGCCGCCAAGTACCCGGAAATCGAGTTCCAGGAAATGATCGTCGACAACGCCTGCATGCAGCTGGTGATGCGTCCGGAACAGTTCGACATCATCGTCACCACCAACCTGTTCGGCGACATCATCTCCGACCTGTGTGCGGGTCTGGTCGGCGGCCTGGGCCTGGCCCCGGGTGCCAACATCGGTGCCGATGCAGCGATCTTCGAAGCCGTGCACGGCACCGCGCCGGACATCGCCGGTCAGGGCAAGGCCAACCCGGTCGCGCTGTTGCTGGGCGCTGCACAGATGCTGGACCACGTCGGCCAGCCGGAAAACGCCGAGCGCCTGCGCAAGGCCATCGTTGCCACGATGGAAGCCAAGGATTCGCTGACCGGCGACCTGGGCGGCACCGGCACCACCATGGGCTTCGCCCAGGCCATCGCCAGCCGCGTCTGATTGCAGCTGCGGTAGTTGGTGGTAAAAAACGGAGCGCGCAAGCGCTCCGTTTTTGTTTGCGTAGTGCCGAGCCATGCTCGGCATGAGGCCTTATCGGTAATGCCATTGCCGAGCATGGCTCGGCACTACAAAACAAAGGGCGCCCAATGGGCGTCCTTCGCAAACAACCTGCAGCAACCTCAGTTGCGCGACTGCAGCTTAGACAGCAAACGCAGGAACTCGATGTACAGCCACACCAGGGTGACCATCAGCCCGAACGCGCCGTACCACTCCATGTACTTCGGTGCGCCGGCTTCGACGCCGCTTTCGATGAAGTCGAAATCCAGTACCAGGTTCAGTGCCGCGATCACCACCACGAACAGGCTGAAGCCGATGCCGATCAGGCCCGAGCCGTGGATGTAAGGGATGTTGATGTTGAATAGGCCCAGCACGATCGTCGCCAGATACACCAGGGCGATGCCGCCGGTGGCTGCAACCACGCCCAGCTTGAAGTTCTCGGTGGCCTTGATCAGCCCGCTGCGGTAAGCGAACAGCAGGGCGAACAGCGTGCCGAAGGTCAGCAGTACTGCCTGGAACACGATGCCGTTGAAGCGCACTTCGTAGACCGCCGAGATCGAGCCCAGAAACAGGCCTTCCGCCAGTGCATACAGCGGCGCGCTGACCGGTGCCCAGGTCTTCTTGAAGATGGTCACCATCGACAGGATGAAGCCGACGATCAGGCCACCCCACATGTAGAACTTTGCCGCCGGCAGCAGTTCGCCGCTGTCGCTGATGGTGCCATTCCATGCGAACGCAGCAGTCAATGCGGCCAGCAACAACAGGAAGCCGGTTTTGTTGACGGTACCGTTGATGGTCATCGCATCGGCGCCGCGTGACACCACGCTGCCGCTGCCAAGGTCGAGGAAAGTGGTATCGGAAAGGGCAGGGTTGCCGCTGCGCATGCAATGCTCCGTTGCTATGAAGTGGGCGGGAATTGGACGCCAGCATACCCAATTCAAACAAAATGAAATTTACCGTTGACAGGTAGGCGCGTTTTTCCCACAATAGCCGACCTTTCCGGGGCATTGGAAGGATTCACCGCCGGGGTATAGCGCAGTCTGGTAGCGCGCCTGCTTTGGGAGCAGGATGTCGGGGGTTCGAATCCCTCTACCCCGACCATCCAACGCACCAAGCGCGTGTTGGAGTGCGACAATCCGGTCAGAGCGCCCGTAGCTCAACTGGATAGAGCACCGGCCTTCTAAGCCGGCGGTTACAGGTTCGATTCCTGTCGGGCGCACCATTCGGTGCAAGCGGTAGGTGAGTAAGGTTTCAGTGGTGGCTGTAGCTCAGTCGGTTAGAGTACCGGATTGTGATTCCGGTGGTCGGGGGTTCGAATCCCCTCAGCCACCCCACTGTTTCAACGGCATCGGAGTGAAATCCGGGCTTGCAATAAAGGTCAGGTTGCGGCATTATTCGCCTCCTGATTTTCAGGGCTGTTAGCTCAGTTGGTAGAGCAGTTGACTCTTAATCAATAGGTCCAAGGTTCGAATCCTTGACAGCCCACCAAATCAAGAACGCCGTTGGAGCAATCCAGCGGCTTTCTCTTTTTATGTAAGCCCAGTGTTTTGGGCGGGTGCATGAAACACGCTTGTAGTGTAGAATTCACCTCGAAGTTTCAGGGCTGTTAGCTCAGTTGGTAGAGCAGTTGACTCTTAATCAATAGGTCCAAGGTTCGAATCCTTGACAGCCCACCAAATCAAAAAGCCGCTGGAGAAATCTGGCGGCTTTTTTCTTAGCCGGGGCGGCATGCCGCCCGGTCGTTGTTGAGGCGCTCATTGTTGGTGGGTTGCGCGGGCGAGGCGGCTTCCGCTTTGCTGGCGCTCCTGCAACAATGCTGCGCTGAGTCAGTATTGCGAAAGTGGCGGAATTGGTAGACGCCCTGGATTTAGGTTCCAGTGCCGCAAGGCGTGGGGGTTCGAGTCCCCCCTTTCGCACCAGTCAGTGGTGTTCTCTGCCCGCTGCGGGCCTTTTCAGACAACCTGTATGGGTCTGCCCGCTGGCGGCCACGGGCGATATCGGCCAAACTAAAGGGCTGCGGTGCATAACCGCGCCCTACAACCGTTTCATCCATCACATCGAACCGGCGCGGTTGCCGCCGGTGGCAGGAGTCAACATGCAAGCTTCGATCGAATCCACCGGCAATCTGGAACGCCGCCTGAGCTTCTCGCTGCCGGAAGAGCGTCTGCAGGGGCATATCAGCGGCCGTCTGGGCGAAATCGCGCGCACCGCGCGCATCAAGGGTTTCCGTCCGGGCAAAGTGCCGGCCAAGGTGATCGAACAGCGTTTTGGCCCGCAGGTGCGCGCCGAGGCGCTGGACGGCCTGCTGCGCGAGACCTTTGATGCCGCCCTGCGCCAGCACGAGCTGCGCATTGCCGGTAACCCGCGCATCGACAAGGCCGGCGAAGGCGAGTTCGACTTCGTTGCCACCGTTGAGCTGATCCCGGACTTCGGCGACGTCGACGTCACCAAGCTGACCGTCGTGCGCCACAGCGCCGAAATCAGCGACGCCGACATCGACCAGATGATCGAGAACCTGCGCGCCCAGCGCCGCACCTGGAAGCCGGTTGCACGCGGCGCCCAGGAAGGTGATCTGGTCGGCCTGGAAACCTGGTCGCAGGCTGGCGACGAGCGTCTGCCGGCTGAGGGTGTCGAGAAGGGCACCATCATCATCGGCCAGGGCATGATGTTCGAGCAGATCGAAAAGGGCCTGATCGGCCTGGCCAAGGGTGAAGAAAAGACCCTGGACGTCGAGTTCCCGGCTGACTGGCGCGTGCCGGCGCTGGCGGGCAAGACCGTGCAGGTCACCGTCAAGGTCGTTGAAGTGTCCGAGCAGGAAATGCCGGAAGTCGATACCGCCTTCATCAAGAGCTTCGGTGTGAAGAACGGCGACGTGGAGCAGTTCCGCGCCGACATCCGTTCCAACCTGGAGCGCGAGCTCAAGGGCGCGCTGATGAACCGCCTGCGCCGCGAAGTGGGTGAGCAGCTGATCGCCGCCTATTCCTCGGTCGAGCTGCCGCCGCGCCTGGTCGAGGGCGAAGCCCGCTCGATGCTGGCCCAGCAGATCGATGCCATTCGTCGCCAGGGCGGCAACCCGGGCGAAGTGCCGGCCGATGCCCACGAAGGCTTCAAGGACGCCGCCGCCAAGCGCGTGCTGGTCGGCCTGCTGGTCGGTGAAGTGGCCCGCAAGAACGAGCTGCGCCTGGACCCGAAGCGCCTGAACGAAACCATGCGCCTGATTGCTTCGACCTACGAAGAGCCGGAGCAGGTCATTGAGATGTACCGCAATGATCCCCAGCTTATGTCGGGTCTGCAGAACCGTGTGATGGAAGAGCAGGTGATCGACTGGATCGCCGAGCGCGCCCAGCACACCGAGCAGGCCTTGACGTTCCAGGAAGCTATCCGCCAGTAAGCTGGCGGTGTTTCATCCCCGCGCTGCGGCGCGGGGAGTTCCCTCCCAAAATAGGTGCCTCACGTAATGGACAACCGAACCAAAGCTCTGAACATGGTTCCGATGGTGGTCGAACAGACCAGCCGCGGCGAGCGCGCCTACGATATCTATTCGCGCCTGCTCAAAGAGCGCCTGATTTTCCTGGTCGGTCCGATCGACGACCACATGGCGAACGTTGTGGTCGCGCAGCTGCTGTTCCTTGAGTCGGAAAACCCGGAAAAGGAAATCAGCATCTACATCAACTCGCCGGGCGGCGTGGTCACGGCCGGCATGGCGATCTACGACACCATGCAGTACATCAAGCCGGACGTCAGCACCACCTGCATCGGCCAGGCCGCCTCGATGGGCGCACTGTTGCTGGCTGCCGGTGCGCCGGGCAAGCGCTTCGCGCTGCCGAACTCGCGCGTGATGATCCACCAGCCGCTCGGCGGCTACCAAGGCCAGGCCACGGACATCGACATCCACGCCCGTGAAATCCTGACCCTGCGTTCGCGTCTGAACGAAGTGCTGGCCAAGCACACCGGCCAGGACCTGGAGACCATCGCCCGCGACACCGAGCGTGACAACTTCAAGAGCGCGGCCGAAGCTGCGGCTTACGGTCTGGTGGACCAGGTGCTGGAGCGCCGTCCGGAAGAGAGCATCCAGGCCTCCTGATGCGTTGAACGGCCAGAAAATCGGCCTAATTTTGCAGGGTCGGAACCGGACTGGTGTCCCTCCGGCCCTGTGCTATTCTCGAAATTGAACCCCCTGTTCAGAGGGGGAAGCAACTGGGTAAGCGAAGCATGAGCGAAGACCGGCAAGGTCGTACCGGGGACAGCAGTGGCAAGATTCTGTACTGCTCGTTCTGCGGCAAGAGTCAGCACGAAGTTCGTAAGCTGATCGCAGGCCCGAGCGTGTTCATCTGTGATGAATGCGTGGAGCTGTGCAACGACATCATCCGTGAGGAACTTGAGGAAAAGGCGCAGTCCGCGCGCAGTTCGCTGCCCAAGCCGCGCGAGATCCTCGAGGTGCTCGACCAGTACGTGATTGGCCAGAACCGCGCCAAGCGCACGCTGGCGGTTGCGGTGTACAACCACTACAAGCGCATCGAGAGTCGTTCCAAGAGCGATGACGTCGAGCTGTCCAAGTCCAACATCCTGCTGGTCGGCCCGACCGGTTCGGGCAAGACGCTGCTGGCCGAAACGCTGGCGCGCCTGCTCAACGTGCCGTTCACCATGGCCGATGCGACCACCCTGACCGAAGCCGGTTACGTGGGCGAGGATGTGGAAAACATCATCCAGAAGCTGCTGCAGAAGTGCGACTACGACGTCGAGAAGGCGCAGCAGGGCATTGTCTACATCGATGAAATCGACAAGATCTCGCGCAAGAGCGAGAACCCGTCGATCACCCGCGATGTGTCCGGCGAAGGCGTACAGCAGGCCCTGCTGAAGCTGATCGAAGGCACCGTGGCCAGCGTTCCGCCGCAGGGCGGCCGCAAGCACCCGCAGCAGGAATTCCTGCAGGTCGACACCAAGAACATCCTGTTCATCTGCGGCGGCGCGTTCGCTGGCCTGGACAAGGTGATCCAGGCCCGTTCCACCGATACCAGCAGCATTGGTTTTGGTGCCAAGGTGAAGAGTGCCGAGCGCAAGCAGGAAATCGGCAAGGTGCTGGCTGAAGTCGAGCCGGAAGACCTGATCAAGTTTGGCCTGATTCCGGAATTCGTTGGCCGCCTGCCGGTGGTCGCGACCCTGGAAGAGCTGGACGAGCCGGCCCTGATCCAGATCCTGACCGAGCCCAAGAACGCCATCACCAAGCAGTTCAAGAAGCTGTTCGAGATGGAAAACGTGGAGCTGGAGTTCCGTCCCGATGCGTTGTCGGCCATCGCCAAGAAGGCGCTCAAGCGCAAGACCGGCGCCCGTGGCCTGCGCACCATCGTCGAGTCGGTGCTGCTGGACACCATGTACGAGCTGCCCTCGCAGGAAAACGTCAGCAAGGTGGTCGTGGACGAGTCGGTCATCGAGAACAAATCCGAGCCCTACATCGTCTACCAGACCCCGCCGGAACCGGCTAAAACCGCCTCTGGCGAGTAAACCCGGGCAAGCTGGGGTGAATAGGCGGTTGCGCCGCTCACGTTCAGCTTTCAACAGCTCTTGCAACACCTCGCCGATGGCCCCATAACGGGGCCATCGGCTTTTTTATTTAGCCTCCACCGAATCTCGGAGCCCCCATGGCCCAGTCCCAACTCGAAGTCCTCGACCTACCGGTCCTGCCGCTACGCGACGTGGTGGTGTTCCCGCACATGGTCATCCCCCTGTTCGTGGGCCGCGACAAGTCCATGCAGGCGCTGGAGCGCGCGATGGAGGCCGACAAGCGCATCCTGCTGCTTGCGCAGAAGTCGGCGGAAACCGACGACCCGGCGGCCGCCGACCTGTACACCGTCGGCACCCTGGCGCAGGTGCTGCAATTGCTGAAGCTGCCCGACGGCACCATCAAGGTGTTGGTCGAAGGCCTGTCGCGGGTTGCCGTGGACAAAGTTTACGAAAAGGACGGCTCGCTGCAGGGCCACGGTGTGGAAATTGAATCGGACGATTCGCGCGAGCCGCGTGAGATCGAGGCGATTGCCCGTTCGCTGATGTCGCTGTTCGAGCAGTACGTCAAGACCAACCGCAAGCTGCCGCCGGAGTTGTTGCAGACCCTGGCCGGTATCGAGGAGCCGGCGCGCCTGGCCGACACCATCGCCGCGCATATCGGCGTGCGTCTGGCCGACAAGCAGAAGCTGCTGGAAACCCTGCAGGTTGGCGACCGATTGGAAATGCTGGTTGGTCTGGTCGACGGCGAGATCGACGTGCAGCAGCTGGAAAAGCGCATCCGCGGCCGCGTTAAATCGCAGATGGAAAAGAGCCAGCGCGAGTACTACCTCAACGAGCAGATGAAGGCCATCCAAAAAGAACTGGGTGATCTGGATGAAGCGCCGGGTGAGATGGAAGAACTGGCGCGCAAGATCGCCGAAGCCGGCATGCCCAAACCGGTTGAAACCAAGGCCAAGAACGAGCTCAACAAGCTCAAGCAGATGTCGCCGATGTCGGCCGAAGCCGCGGTGGTGCGCAATTATCTGGAATGGCTGCTGGGCGTGCCTTGGAAGAAGCGCACCAAGGTTCGCAAGGATCTGAAGGTCGCGCAGGACACGCTGGATGCCGACCATTACGGCCTGGACAAGGTCAAGGATCGCATCCTTGAGTACCTTGCCGTGCAGGCGCGGGTGAAGCAGATGAAGGGCCCGATCCTGTGCCTGGTCGGTCCGCCGGGCGTTGGCAAGACCTCGTTGGGTCAGTCCATCGCCAAGGCCACCAACCGCAAGTTCGTGCGCATGAGCTTGGGCGGCGTGCGCGACGAGGCCGAGATCCGTGGCCATCGCCGCACCTACGTTGGTTCGATGCCGGGCCGCATCGTGCAGAACCTCAACAAGGTCGGCAGCAAGAACCCGCTGTTCGTGCTGGATGAGATCGACAAGATGTCGATGGATTTCCGTGGCGATCCGTCCTCGGCGCTGCTTGAGGTGCTGGACCCGGAACAGAACAACGCCTTCAACGATCACTACCTCGAGGTCGATCTGGACCTGAGCGAAGTGATGTTCGTGGCTACCTCCAACTCCTTGAACATTCCTGGCCCATTGCTGGACCGCATGGAAGTGATCCGCATCCCGGGTTACACCGAGGATGAGAAGCTCAACATCGCCATGCGCTACCTGCTCAGCAAGCAGCTCAAGGCCAATGGCCTGAAGGCGGAAGAGCTGGCGATCGAAGAAGATGCCATCCGCGGCATCGTGCGTTATTACACGCGCGAATCCGGCGTGCGTAACCTCGAACGCGAGATCGCCAAGATCTGCCGCAAGGTAGTGAAGGAAATTGCCCTGGCCGGCCCGCAGCCGGTGAAGAAGGCTGCTGCCAAGAAGTCGGCCAAGAAGCCGAAGGCGCTGGTGGTTGTGGACGCGAAGAACCTGGACAAGTACCTGGGCGTGCAGCGTTTCGACTTCGGCCGTGCCGAGGAAGAAAACGAGATCGGCCTGGTTACCGGCCTGGCCTGGACGGAAGTCGGCGGCGAGCTGCTGCAGGTCGAGTCGACGCTGATTCCGGGCAAGGGGGCGGTGACGCTCACCGGCCAGCTTGGCAACGTGATGAAGGAATCGGCCACGGCGGCCTTGTCGGTGGTGCGTGCACGTGCCGAAGCACTCGGCATCGACGTGGACTTCCTGCAGAAGCACGATGTCCACCTTCACGTGCCCGATGGCGCGACGCCGAAGGACGGCCCGAGCGCCGGCATCGCGATGGTGACTTCGCTGGTGTCCACGCTGACCAAGGTGCCGGTGAAGGCCGAAGTGGCGATGACTGGTGAGATCACCCTGCGTGGTCGCGTTACCGCCATCGGTGGTCTGAAGGAGAAGCTGCTGGCTGCGCTGCGCGGCGGCATCCGCACCGTGGTCATTCCCGAAGAGAACCGCAAGGACCTGGTGGATATTCCGGCCAATGTCACCCGCGACCTGACCATCGTGCCGGTGAAGTGGATCGACGAAGTGCTGGATATCGCGCTGGCAACACCGCTGGCGCCGAAGAAAGCAGGCAAAAGTGCGCAGCGTGTCGCAGTTCGCGGCAAGGCGAAGGCAGCTCCCACGGCCCGCGTCAAGCACTGAAATGTGAACATGAAACCCCTCAAAACCCGCGTCATTAAAGGCTTTTCAGCTTGCGCGGGTAGGGGGGCGCTGGTATAAAAGTGCGACTCACGCGGCAGTGGTTTTTTGTCGGCGTGTTTGCAGGTTCTTCGGCAGTCGTGCGTCTTGGGGACGTACGGGTGCCACTCAATAATTCCGCGGATTACCGCAAAGGGAGTTTTACAGAATGAACAAGACCGAATTGATTGATGGCGTTGCCGGTGCTGCTGACCTGACCAAGGCTGAAGCTGGCCGTGCGGTTGATGCCGTCATCGCCGAGATCACCAAGGCCCTGAAGAAGGGTGAGGCCGTGACTCTGGTGGGCTTCGGTACGTTCCAGGTTCGTGAGCGCGCTGCGCGCACCGGCCGTAACCCGAAGACCGGCGAAGAGATCAAAATCGCCGCTGCAAAAAATCCTGCCTTCAAGGCTGGTAAAGCTCTGAAAGACGCTGTAAACTAAGCGGCTCAGCTGGGGTGCTTAGCTCAGCGGTAGAGCGTCTCCCTTACACGGAGAGGGTCGGGGGTTCGAAACCCTCAGCACCCACCAAGTTAAGCATTGCAGTACAGTTTGAAAGTGTGGAGCGGTAGTTCAGTTGGTTAGAATGCTGGCCTGTCACGCCGGAGGTCGCGGGTTCGAGTCCCGTCCGCTCCGCCAGTTTCAAATTGGCCCCTGACAAAATCGGGGGCCTTGTTTTCTCAAACTCCACAAGAGGGCGGGAAAACTAAAAAATTAAATGTGGAGCGGTAGTTCAGTTGGTTAGAATGCTGGCCTGTCACGCCGGAGGTCGCGGGTTCGAGTCCCGTCCGCTCCGCCAGATGTCTCAAAGCCCTCGGCGCAAGCCGGGGGCTTTTTTTTGGCCCGCTATTGGCAGCGGCCGAGTTGGGCGCGGGGCAGGAAGCGGGTTAAACTGCCCGGCTCGCCACTCAGGCCTCGATTTGCCCATGCTGCAGAAACTTCGCGACAAGACCTCAGGCTGGATCGTTACGGTGATCATGGGCCTGTTGATGATCCCGTTCCTGTTTGTGATCGACAACAGCTACCTCGGTGGCGTCGGCGCACAGAACGTTGCCAAAGTGTCGGCCCCGCCGTCGTGGTGGACCTCGGCGCCGTCGTGGTGGCCGATGTCGTTCCTTTGGAACCACCACGAAGTCAGCGTCGAGGACTTCCGCGCCCGTTTTGAACAGGCGCGCATGCAGGCGCGCGAGCAGCAGGGCGACAACTTCGACCCGCGCGAGTTTGAAACCGCCGAGAACAAACGCCTCGTGCTCGATCAGCTGATCGACGAGCAGGTGGTGCGCCTGGCGGCCGAAGACGCGCATATCGTCATCGGCGACAAGGCCGTGCGCGACTACATCGCTGCGATTCCTGCGTTCCAGAAGGATGGCAAGTTCGATCCGGACCAGTACCGCCTGGCGCTTGCGCAGAGCATGCCGCCGCGTACGCCGGCGATGTTCGAGCAGCTGGTGCGTACCAGCCTGCAGCAGTCGATCATTCCGTCGGCGCTGGCCGGCTCGGGCTTCACCACCAAGGGTGAGAGCGAGCGTCTGCTGAAGCTGCTGGGCGAAACCCGCGATGTGGAGTTCGCACTGTTGCCGGTCGTTGCGCCTGATACCGCAGCAGTGACCGACTCCGAGATTGACCAGTGGTACAAGGCGCATCCGAAGGACTTCCGCCAGCCGGAAAGCGTCACCATCGAATACGTCGAGCTCAACGCTGCCAGCATGCCGGCAGCGACGGCGGCCAATGAGGCCACCCTGCGTCAGCGCTATGAAGACGAGAAGGCGCGTTTTGTCAGCGCCGACCAGCGTCTGGCTTCGCACATCCTTATTGCCAAGGGCAGTGATGAGAAGGCGGCCGAGGCCAAGGCGACCAAGCTGGCAGCAGAAGCCAAGCAGCCGGGTGCCGACTTCGCTGCGCTGGCCAAGGCCAACTCGGAAGATCCAGGCTCCAAGGATTCCGGTGGCGATCTGGGTTGGGTTGAGAAGGGCGTGATGGTCAAGCCATTCGAAGACGCACTGTTCGCCATGAAGGCCGGTGACGTGGTTGGCCCGGTCAAGACCGAGTTCGGCTACCACGTGCTGAAGCTGCGCGAGATCAAGGGTGGCGAAGGCCGTCCGTTCGAAGAAGTGCGTGACCAGCTGGCTGCCGAGCAGCTGCAGGCCGATACCGAGAAGGCGTTCAACGACCTGAGTGGTCGCCTGGTCGATCTGGTTTACAAGAACCCGACCGAGCTGGGTGGCGCAGCCAAGGAAGTTGGCCTGCCGGTGCAGAGCCTGGGTCCGTTCAACCGTGCCACCGCGAGCGGTATCGCCGCCAATCCGGCAGTACTGAAGGCTGTGTTCTCCGACGCACTGAAGGAAGATGGCACGGTCAGCGATCCGATCGAGCTGGCTCCGAACCACACCGTCATGGTCCGCGTCACCGCACACACCCCGGAGCAGGCGATTCCGCTTGCGCAGGCGCGTGAGCAGGTGATCGCTGCAGTGCGTTTGCACCGTGCCGAAGAGGCCTCGAAGAAGGCTGCTGACGCACTGCTGGCCAAGTTGAACGCCGGCCAGACGCTGCAGGCATTGGCTGGCAGTGAGCAACTGCAGTTGCTGCCGATGCCGGGTCTGCCGCGCACCGCGCCGATGCCGACTGCTGAAGCCAACCGTGCCGCGTTCACCGTGGCCGCTCCGGTCGGCGACAAGCCGAGCTATGGCAAGGTCGAGATGGAGCCGGGGCGCTATGCGGTGTTCGCGGTTACCAAGGTGACCCCGGGCAACCCGGCCGAAGTGCCGGAAGCGCAGCAGGCCATGCTCAAGGACCAGCTGAGCCAGATCGACGGCGCCGCTGCAGCCAAGGCCTATGTCGACGGCATGCGCAAGCGCTACAAGGTGCAGGTGCAGGAATCCCAGCTCTGAGCATCTGAGCCAGCAACAAACAAAAGCCCGGCGAAAGCCGGGCTTTTTGTTGTGTAGTGCCGAGCCATGCTCGGCAGGGGCGTTACCGCTGACCTTTCCGCTTGTGGAAGCGGCGTCAGCCGCGAAGCTGACAGCAATGAAATCATCGGCATCTGCGCAATCTGATGGATCGTCAGC
>NZ_JBRRDY010000025.1:0-71737 GCF_056759935.1 Stenotrophomonas sp. STEN035 | reverse complement strand
CGCCAAAGGGAGGGAGCAGAGCGCCTGGCTCCCTCCCTTTGGCGCAGCCAAGGGGAGGGCTGGGGAGGGGTGCTCTAAAGCTCTAAAGCTTCAAACCCGCAAACCTCAAAGCGCATCCCCATCCAGCTCGCCGGTGCGGATCCGCACCACGCTGCCCAGGTCATACACGAACACCTTGCCGTCGCCGATCTTGCCGGTGCCGGCCGCTTTGACGATGGCTTCCATCACCTCGTCGGCCTGCGCATCGGTCACCGCGACCTCGATCTTCACCTTCGGCAGAAAATCGACCACGTACTCGGCACCGCGATACAGCTCGGTGTGACCCTTCTGCCGACCAAAGCCCTTGACCTCGGTGACGGTGATACCGGCCACGCCGCGTTCGGCAAGCGCCTCGCGCACGTCGTCCAGCTTGAACGGCTTGACGATGGCCATGATCATCTTCATTGGTCGGCTCCTTGAGTGATGCCTGCAGCATACCGTGCAGGCTGACGTGCCACTAGCAAGGTTCCGGACTATCCTTACCATTGGCAATAACGGATACCGATGCCCGCAACCAACAGCCGCCGCCTAGGCTCGGCTCAACCCTGCGGAGAAACCCCATGATCGACCTCAACCACATCGACGACCTGGCCCGCCGCCTGAGCAGCCTGGTGCCGCCGGGTCTGCGTGAATCACGCGAAGAACTGCAGGCCACCTTCAAGACCGCGCTGCAGGCCGGGCTGAGCAAGCTGGACCTGGTCACCCGCGAAGAATTTGAAGTGCAGCGTGCGGTACTGCTGCGCACCCGTGAAAAACTCGAGGCGCTGGAACAGGCCGTCGCCGCCTTGGAAAACCGCACCACCGACAAGAACGCCTGAGCGCCGGGCCGTGAGCCTGGCGCTGGTGCACAGCCGCGCCCGCGCGGGTGTGCACGCACCGCTGGTGCAGGTGGAAGTGCACCTGTCCGGCGGCCTGCCCTTCACCCAGATCGTCGGCCTGCCTGAAGCTGCCGTGCGTGAATCGCGCGACCGGGTGCGCGCAGCCATCCTCTGCGCGCAGTTCGACTACCCGGCGCGACGCATCACCATCAATCTGGCACCCGCGGATCTGCCCAAGGAAGGCGGCCGTTTTGACCTGCCCATCGCGCTCGGCATTCTCGCCGCAAGCGGCCAGATTGATCGCAATGCCTTGGCCAACTACGAGTTCATCGGCGAACTGGCACTGACCGGTGAACTGCGTGCGGTGGATGGCGCACTGCCCGCCGCAATCTCAGCCGCCAACGTCCAGCGCTGCCTGATCGTGCCACCGGGCAACGCGGGCGAAGCCGCCCTCGCCCAACACGCCGAAGTCAAAGTCGCACGCACGCTGCTGGAAGTCTGCGCAGCGCTGAGCGGCACGAAGCAACTGCCGGAGGCGCAGGTACCGCACACCGAACCCGCAGCACTCGCAGACCTGAGTGATGTGCGCGGCCAGCAACATGCGCGACGTGCGCTGGAGATCGCTGCTGCTGGCGGCCATCATCTCCTGCTGCTGGGTTCGCCTGGCTGCGGCAAGACCCTGCTGGCCTCGCGCCTGCCCGGCATCCTGCCCGAGGCGAGCGAAGAGGAGGCGTTGGAGTCCGCGGCAATCGCCTCGATCAGTGGTCGCGGCGTTGATCCCAGTCGCTGGCGACAACGCCCATATCGTGCCCCGCATCACACCGCCAGCGCGGTTGCCTTGGTTGGCGGCGGCTCGCATCCGCGCCCTGGAGAAATCTCCCTCGCGCACAACGGCGTTTTGTTTCTTGATGAGTTACCCGAGTGGAGCCGACATGCCTTGGAAGTTCTGCGCGAACCGCTGGAATCCGGCACGGTCACCGTCTCGCGGGCAGCACGCAGTATGGAGTTCCCTGCGCGCTTCCAGTTGGTTGCCGCGATGAACCCCTGCCCCTGCGGATGGGCAGGTGACAGCAGCGGCCGCTGCCGCTGTTCGGCCGAAAACATCCGTCGCTATCGCGCACGCATCTCCGGGCCGCTGCTGGACCGCATCGATATGCACCTGCAGGTACCGCGTCTGGCACCGAGTGAATTGCGTGGCGATGCCTGCGCAGGCGAAAGCAGCAGCACGGTTCGCGAGCGGGTGATGCAAGCGCGCGCCCGCCAGCTGCAGCGCGCGGGCAAAGCCAATGCACATCTTGGGCAGGCGCAGACGCTGAGCGACTGCGCGCTGTCCGCTGCTGATGGTGATCTGCTTGAGCAGGCGATGGAGCGCTTGCAGCTGTCAGCGCGGTCAATGCACCGGATTCTTCGGGTAGCGCGGACGATTGCCGATCTTGCTGGGCGCGATGCGATCCAGCGTGATCATCTGACGGAAGCCATAGGCTATCGGCAGTTGGACCGAAATGAGCCCAATGGTCTTTGAAGCTACGCGGCCGGAAACACAATACCAACTGTCAGCACAACGCGGTTTGTTGCTGATGCATCACACCACTCCGGTCGACAAAATCAGCGCAGCTGCAGGTCCCAGTCTCGCAGCACAATGCTGCCCACGATCATGGGCTTCACCCGCGATCAGCTGCCTACGCCAACACGCCGCTTTCCACTCCTGCCTTTACAAACAGCAAGGCCCGCAGCTGTGATCGCCGCGGGCCCTGCTCAGGATGCGTAGCCGCCAATACCTGCCGGCTACGCGGTTGCGCTTACCACTGCACCTGTACACCAAGCGAGGCCTGGACGCCGCTGCCGACACGGCTATCACCACTGTTGGCCCAGAGCTTGCCCAGCTCACCATAGATGCCGGTACGCGGGCTGATCTGCAGGCTGGCACCAGCCGCCAATTCGCTGCTGGTGTAGCCGCCCTTGGCAGTTATGTCGGTAACCCCGGCCGGTGCAGCAAAACTGGCTACATCATCGGTACCGCTGGCCTTGTAGACGTTGATACGTCCATACGGCTGGACCACGCCTGCCGCGGTGGCGAAGCTGCCCTTCAAACGGGCACCCAGGCGCAGGGTCCAGTCGTTGTCGGCTTGGTTCTTTACCGTGGCCAGGCTCAGCGCCGTGCCATCAATGTCCAGCGTGCGGTAAGTGATCTGCGCCTGCGGTTCGATCTGCCAGTTGCTGCCAAGGGCAAGGGACTGACCTATTTCAAGCGAGGCCAGCAAACCGCTGCCCTTGGTACGCGCCTGTGTTGCATTGCCTGCGACACGCAGATCACTGCGGTAGTCAGCGCCCTGCAGCACCGCACTGACATAACGGCCGGAGGTGTCCTGCCAGCCGCCATACATGCCCAGGTAGCGGCTGGTCAGATCGTTGAGGCCTACGTGGTTGCGCTGCACGCCACTGGCGAAGCCGTTGACGCGCATGTCGCCGGCGAGCTGCCCCAGGTAAAGGCCGGCATTCAAACCATTGTCGGCATACAGATCAACGCCCGCCTGGAAGCCGGTCAGATAACCGCTGCTCTCCGGGCTGACCGTGCCTTGCTGGCTGATCTTCGGGTCGGTGCGCAGGAAGCGGCCCCAGACATGCCGGTCGCCACCCGCGTCGGAGCTGCTGGCCGGCCCTGCGCCATCATCACCCATACGCTTGCGCAGATCGCCGAGCATCGCGATGTCCGCCTGGCGCAGCTGTGCTGGCAGCGCCGACAACAGCGGCACCTCCGAGCGGTAGGCCGTTGTCGGTGTTGTCGGATCAACCTGCGTATTGGTGGAATGCAGGGAGGCACCCTGGGCGGTCTGGGTCAAGCGGTACTCAAAGGCACCGGCATCGATATGGCCGCCGGCCAGGGTGAAGCTGCCGGACTGCAGGCTGGCGCCGTTTTCCGTGCCGATGACCTGGATACCGCTGACCGTCGTCTGCGCACCCAAACCACCTGCATTGGTGATGTGCACGGTGGTGTTGCCGCTGGCCACCGCCGAGGCGCCGCTGAAGAGCAGCTTGTCGGTGGCACTGCCGTCGGCGCCCAGCACGGTGGACAGACCCAGTTTGCCGTTGTTGCCTACATAGGCACCGGTGACCTTGAGCACGGTGCCCGGGGCTGCGCCGTTGTTGCTGCTCAGCTTGACGGTGCCACTGTTGCTCACGCTTGCCAAGGTCTGGCTGTAGCCCGCCAGATCCAGCACGGCGCCACTGGCAACGCTATGCGCGGAGGTGCTGCTGAAACTGTTGACCGCGCCAGCCTGCAACGTACCCTGCGCCACATCGGTAGCACCGGTATAGGCGTTGCCGGTGCTGGTCAGGGTCAAGGTGCCCGCGCCTTGTTTGGTCAGGAAGCCGGCCCCGGTAATGGCTCCCGTCCAGGTCGCAGTATTGGCGCCCGTGTCGATGATGGGATCG
Organism: Stenotrophomonas sp. STEN035; assembly: GCF_056759935.1. Lineage (NCBI taxonomy): Bacteria > Pseudomonadati > Pseudomonadota > Gammaproteobacteria > Lysobacterales > Lysobacteraceae > Stenotrophomonas > Stenotrophomonas sp. STEN035. The sequence goes on along the minus strand of NZ_JBRRDY010000025.1, from coordinate 67,448 downwards.
TTGCTGCCCGTCATGTGCAGGTCGTTGGCAATCCGCATGCCGTTGGCGGTCAGGCCAATCGCGGTGTTGTCGTCCATCAGCAGCGTGCCGCGACCCAGGCCATTGGCGTTGCCCAGATCAATGCGGCCTTGTTTGAGCTCCACATCCCCACTGAAGGTGCTTGCGCCATCGAGTACCAAGGTGCCGGCACCTTGTTTGATCAGGTTGCCGGTACCTTGAACTTGGCCGGCGAAGCTGGAAACCGCGCCTGCTGCCGTATTGACTGTCAAATCCGCAGCGCCCAAAGCAACAACACCGGCGCCACTCAGGCTGCTGGCCTGCAAGGCATAGCCATTCAAATCCAGGGTGGCACCCGTTTGCACCTGGTAACCGCCGTTCTGCACCAAAGCCCCCACCGAGCCCGCCTGCAGCGTGCCTGCCAGCACCTGAGTCAGACCGGTATAGGTATTGGTGCCGGTCAGTGTTTCCGTACCTGAGCCCTGTTTGATGAAGCCGCCGGTGCCAGCCATCGAGCCGCCGAAAACGCCGTCTGCAGAACCACCCACGGCGAGCGAATTCGCCCCCAGCACCACGGTGCCATTCCCAACAAGATTGCCGAAAACCTGCAAACCGTTGCCGGCGGACAAGTCAAAGGTCGCTCCGCTCGCCAAATTGACGGTGCCATTGCTTGCCAGGCTTGCACCGGCACCCAAGGCCAGCACGCCCGCATTGACCGTGGTGCCACCGGTATAGGAGTTGCTACCGTTCAACGTCAACGCGCTGCTCCCATCCTTGCTCAAGCTACCGGAGCCGGCGATGTTGCCGTCCAGCGTCAGGTCATTGCTCCCTGCCACGGTAAGCGCGGCATTGAGCAGCACCTGGTTGGCCAGCGCAATCGCTTGGCTCGAGTCCAGCGTAGCGGCAGCGTTCACTGCCAGTGTGCCGGAGCCAAGGGCCGCACTGTTACCGACCACAAGCGTGCCGCCGTTGAGTGCGGTGCCGCCGCGATAGGTATTGCTTCCATTGAGCGCCAAGCTGGACGCGCCGGCTTTGATCAAACCACCGGCGCCACTCACCTCACCGTCAAGGCTCAGCGCATTGGAGCCAGCGATATTCAAGCCGCCGTTGAGCACTACGCTGTTGGCGAGACTGACGGTGGTATTGGCGTCCAGCGTGGTGCCAGCTGCTGCGGTCAGCGTGCCGGAACCCAGCGCCGCGTTATTGCCAACCACGAGCGTGCCGCCGTTGAGCGCGGTGCCGCCGGTATAGCCGTTGGCGGCATTGAGCACCAACGTACCGGTGTCGTACTTGCCCAGCGTGCCACTGCCGTTGAGCGCCACACCGAGGGTCGCAGTAGCGTTCGGATCGACCCGCACCGCGGCGTTGCCCAGCGTGCCGTTGACTAGGTTCAACACACCCGATGTGCCGTTCTGCAAGCTGTAACCATCGCTGACGAACTGTAGACCAGTGGTGTTCTGCGTACCATTGACGGCAACCGTACCGGCCGCTCCCTGGAATACCGCGAAGCTGTTGGCCCAGGCCTGGTTGGTGGTGCCGTCAACGTCAGTCCAGTTGGTGGTACCGGTGCCCCAGATGCCGCCGCCGCCATCCACCGAACCATTGGGGACGAGTTGGTTGCCGTCCCAGAACTGCACGGTGACGCCCGGCGCGGTGACCAGCAGGTTGATCTTGTTGGTGATATTGGTCTGCAGTTGCAGGTCGCCCGACGTGACGTTGCCCGGAACACTGCCAATCAGCATCCCGTTATTGGTCAGGCCGCCGGTGTAATCGATCAGACGGTAGACACCGCTGCCGAAGCCGCCGATGTCACTGACGTTGAGCGTGCCGTCGAGGGTCAGGTTGCCGGCGACGTTGACCAACGCGCTGCCGCCGCCCGCGACCGGTGTGCCGAGTCCGACATCGAAGTTGGCGTTGGCGTTGAACACCAGCGAATTCACCGACAACGTACTGCCGGTGACGCCAGCCAGATGACCGCCATCAGCCACCGCCACTGCGCCCGTCAAGCTGCCGCTGCCACCGAGGGTGGCGCCGTTGTTGACCAGCACATTGCCGCTGGCCAGCGAACCGTTGACCTGCAGGGTGCCGGCGTTGACGTTGGTGTCGCCGGTCAGGTCGCTGGTGCCGCTCAAGGTCAACGTGCCGCTACCGAGTTTGGTCAGCCCGCCGTCACCGCTGAGCATGCCAGCAAACGTACTGCTGACGTTGTTGCCCCCCAGGCTCAGCGCATTGCCAGTGCCGATCAGTGCGGTACCGCTGCCGGTCAGACTGGCGAGGTTGCCGGAGCCGTCGAGGTTGAGGGTCGCCGCAGCGCCGAGATTGACCCCGGCGTTGCTGCCCAGCGCCGAGTTGCCCAGCGTGGTCAGGCTGCCGGACTGCACATCAAAGGTGCCGCTGAAGGTGTTGTTGCCGGACAGCGTCAGATCGGCCAGACCGTTCTTGGTCAGGGTGCCCGCGCCGGCAATCACGCCACCCAGGGTCAGGTTGTTGTTGCCGGCTACGCTCAGGTTGGCATTGACGTTGACGTTGTTGGCCAGCAGCAGCGGCGCCGTGGTGTCGAGGGTCGACGCACCCGCCACGGTCACCGCGCCGGAGCCCAGGCCCGCCGAGGTGCCGAGGGTTACGGTGCCGGCGTTCAGCGTGGTGCCGCCCGAATACGTATTGATGCCGTTGAGCGCCAAGTTCGATGCGCCGTTTTTTATCAGCCCACCAGTGCCGCTTACCACACCACCGAGGGTGAGATCGTTGCTGCCGGTGTTGCTCAGGTTGGCGTTGAGCGCCACGTTGTTGCCGAACGACAGCGAGCTGTTGCTGTCCAGCGCCGAGGCACCAGCCACGGTCAGGTTGCCCAGGCCCAAGGCGCCGTTGCTGCCGGCGGTCAGGGCGCCGGCATTGAGGGTGATGCCACCGAGGAAGTTGTTGGCCCCGGACAGGATCAGATTGGCCGCACCGTTCTTGGTCAGGCTGCCGGCGCCGTTGATAGCTCCACTGAGCGTCAGATCGTTGCTGCCGACGATACCAAGGTTGCCCGCCAGGTTGATCGCGTTACCCGCCGTAAAGGCGCCGCTGGCATCCAGGCTGGTGCCGCTGGCCACGTTCAAGGTGGCCGAGCCCAGTGCGCTGTTCGACGCCAGGATCAATCCCCCCGCATTCAGTGCCACCGGCCCGAGGAAGCCGTTGTTGCCGCCGAGGGTCAGGCTGGCCGAACCGTTCTTGATCAAGCCGCCGTTGCCGGAAATGACACCGTTGAGTGTCAGCGCATTGCTGCCCAACACGGTGAGATTGCCATTCAGCATGGCGGCATTGGCCAGCGTCACCGCAGTGTTGCTGTCCAGTTTCGTGCCGGCGTTGGCGGTCAACGCGCCAGTGCCCAGTGCGGTGTTGCTGCCGACCACCAGCGTGCCGCCGTCCAGTTGCGTGCCACCGCTGTAGCTGTTGGCGCCGTTGAGTACCAGGGTGCCGGCGTCGAGCTTGTTGAGGATGCCACCACCGTTGATGCTGGCGCCGATGGTCGCGGTCACGCTCGGATCAACCCGCATCGCTGTTGTGCCACCGCTGCCGTTGGCGGCAGTCAGTAGCCCCGACGAGCCGTTCACTACGTTGTAGCCATCGGTGAGGAATTGCATGCCGGTGAACAGTTGCGCGCCGTTGACCGAAACGGTTCCGGCTGTGCCCTGGAACACCGCGAAGTCGCCGGCCCAGGTCTGGTTATGCGTACCGTTGGAATTGGTCCAATTGGTGCCGCCGGCATTCCAGGTACCAGTGCCGCCGTCCACATTGCCGTTCGGGATGGTCTGGCTGCCGTCCCAGAAACGCAGGTTGGTGTCCGGCGCCGACACCACCAGATTCACCTGACTACCCAGGGTCTGCACGAGGATGTCGCCGAGGCCGTAACCCACCGGCACACCCGCTACGGTCAGGCCGTTGTCGGTCAGTGCGCCGATGTAATTGAACAGGCGGTAGACACCGACACCGAAACCGCCGGCATCGGTGACGTTGAGATTACCGTCGAGGGTCAGGTTGCCGCCGATGTTCATCAGCGAGCTGGTCGATGGCGTGGCCAGGCTGGCGTCGATATTGCTGTTGGCGGTGAGAATCAGCGACGAGGCGGAGAAGGTATTGCCCGAGGACAACGCCAGATGACCGCCGTTGTTGATGGTGACGAAGCCAAGCGCCGAACCGGTACCCGTGAGCGTGGCACCGTTGTTGACGTTGAGCTGGTTGCTGGCCAGCGAACCGGTGAGATTCAGCGTACCGGCGTTGACGATGGTGTTGCCGGTGATGCCGTTGGCGCCGGTGAGATTCAGCGTCCCGGTACCGACCTTGGTCAGGCCACCGCTGCCACCGAAGTCGCCGTCGAAAGTGCTGGTGTTGTTCACGCCGCCCATGGCTAGCGTGTTGCCGCCGGCGACCTGCACACTGCCGCTGCCGCTCAGCCCGTTGAGGCTGGCGCTGCTGTTGAGATAGAGACTCGCACCGGCGCTGATGTTGGCGGCGGAGGTGTTGCCCAGCGCCCCGCTGCTCACGGTGGTGACACTGCCGGAGGCGATGTTCAGCGCGCCGGTGAAGGTGTTGTTGCCGCTGAGCGTCAGATCACCAAAGCCCACCTTGGTCAGGCTGCCGGCGCCATCAATCACGCCGCTGAGGTTCAGGGTGTTGTTGCCGGCCAGGGTCAGGCCGGCGTTGAGAGTGATGTTGTTGCCGACACTCATGCCGGTGCTGGTGTCCAGCGTCGAAGCGCCGCCGACGGTCAGGCCGCCACTGCCCAACGCAGCGGCCGAGCCCAGTGTCAGCGTACCGGCGTTGAGCATGCTGCCGCCGCTGAAGGTGTTGGCGCCGTTGACGGTCAGGTTGGCCGCGCCGTTCTTGATCAACTGGCCGGCACCACTGATCACACCGCCGAGGGTCAGGTCCTGGGTGCCACCGACGCTCAGCGCCGCATTGAGCACGACCGCATTGGCCAGACTGACCAGCGGCGAACTGCTGTCCAGGGTTGCTGCGCCACCGACCGTCAAGGCACCGGTGCCGAGGGCCGAGCTATTGCCGGCGGTCACCGTACCGGCGATCAGCGTAGTGCCACCGACGTAGCTGTTGGTGCCGTTGAGGTTCAGATTGGCCGCGCCGTTTTTCACCAGACTGCCGGCGCCGTTGACCAGTCCGGCCAGGGTCAGATCGGCGGTGCCGCCGATGTTCAGCGCACCGGCCACGTTCACCGCGTTGCCGACGCTGATGGCGGTGTTGCTGTCCAGCGTGGTATTGGCCGCCGCGTAGAGCATGCCGCCGCCAAGCGCCGTGTTGCTGCCGAGGATCAGTTTGCCGGCATTCAACCAAGTGTTGCCGGAATAGGTGTTGGCGCGGTTGAGGGTCAGGTCAGCGGCGCCATTCTTGACCAGCCCACCGCCACCGGCGACGAATCCGCCAAGGGTCAATGCATTGCTGCCACCCAGCATCAGGTTGCCAGCGAGGTTGAAGTTGTTGGTCAGCGACACCGCCGTGCCCGCATCCAGCGTGGTACCGCTGGCGGTGTTCACCGCACCGGTGCCCAATGCCGTGTTGCTGCCGACGATCAATGTACCGCCGTTCAGCAAGGTGCTGCCGCTGTAAGTGTTGTTGCCGTTGAGGGTCAGGCTCGACGCGCCGGTCTTGATCAGGGCACTACCACCGCTGATCACCCCGCCGAGGGTCAGCGCATTGGTACCGCCTGCGGTGAGGTTGGCGCCGAGGTAGATCGCGTTGTTCAGCGTCACCGCAGCGCCGCTGTTGAGGGTAGCCACCCCTGTCACGGTCAACCCGCCGGTGCCCAGCGCGAAGCCATTGCCCACGCTAATCGAGCCGGCATTCAGCGTGGTGCCGCCCTGATAGGTGTTGAAGCCATTGAGGGTCAGGTTGGCGGTGCCGTTTTTCACCAGTTGATTGGTGCCGCTGACCTCGCCGTCGAGGGTCAGCGCGTTGCTGCCGCCGATGCGCAAGGTGTCGTTGAGTACGACCTTGTTGGCCAGCGCGGTCGAGGCACTGCTGTCCAGGGTCGACAGGCCTGCAACCTTCAGATCACCAATACCGAGCGCGGATGCATTGCGAACGGTCAACGTACCGGCGTTGAGGGTGGTGCCAGCGAGGAAGATGTTGGCGCCGTTGAGGATCAGGTTGGCGGTACCGTTCTTGGTCAACCCGCCGTTGCCACTGACTAGGCCACCGAGGGTCAGGTTGGCGGTACCGCCGATATTCAGGTTGCCAGCCAGCGAAACGTCGTTGCCAAGGCTGACCGCCGTGCTGGAATCCAGTGTCGTGCCAGCAGCGGCGTTGAGGACACCGATGCCGAGCGCGTTGTTGGCGGCCACGATCAACGTACCAGCGTTCAGCCCGGTGTTGCCCAGGAAGCCGTTGTTGCCAGCGAGGGTCAGTGCAGCGGTGCCGTCCTTGATCAGTCCGCCTGCGCCGCTGATCATACCGTTGAGGCTCAGCGCATGGGTGCCGCCGAGGGTCAGGTTCGCCGCCAGGTTGATCGCGTTGCCCAGCGCAACGGCCGTGGTGGCGTCCAACGTGGTGCCGGCCGCGGTATTCAGCGCACCCGTGCCGAGGGCGGTGTTGCTGCCGACGAACAGGCTGCCGCCGTTGAGCGCGGTAACCCCGCGGTTGGTGTTGTTGCCGGTCAGGGTCAAGCTGCCGCTACCGTTCTTGCTCAGGCTGCCGCTGCCGGAAATGCTCCCGCTCAAGGTGAGTGCATTGGCACCTTGCACCACAACGCCACCGCTGCCGAGCGAGAGCAGGTTGCTGATGCTCAAACCGCCGCTGCTGGCCTGCAGGGTGCCGCCGTTGGAGGTGATCATTCCGCTGCCGAAGGTGGCGTTGTTGTCGAAATGGGCGATGCCGCCATTGAGCGTGGTGGAGCCGCTGACCAACGGCCCCTGCAAGGTCCAGGCGCCACTGTTGATGGTCAGGTTGTTGAAGTTGACGTAGGTGGAACTGGACGCCGTGCCGGTTCCAAAACCACCGCCGCCGACACCGGTCGTGTTCTGCAGGATCAGGCTGTTGTTACCGCCGAGACCGCCATCGACCGTACCGGTGGCGGCAAAGCTCAGGTTGACGCCGGCCGGCCCGCTGAGCTCGGCGCCCGTTGCGCCATCGGTGCCGATGATCGATCCAGTCACCGCGGTGAAGGTGTTGGTGCTACCTGCGCCCAACGACACGCTGCCAACGATGGTGCCACTGTTGGTGAAGCTGTTGCCCGACGCCGAGGCTTCGAACGCGACTCTGCCGACGATCGTCCCTGCGTTGGTCATGTTGACCTGCGAGCCACCCCAGACTCCGACCACGGCCGTGTCGGCATCCATCACGTTGGCGGTCAACAGCGGTTTTGAGGTTATGCTGCCGGCATTGGTGATGGTGGTGGTACCACCGTCGCTGTTGTTCACAGCAAGCGCCAAGCCATTGATGCTGCCCAGGTTGGGCGCCAACGTTTCGCCCGTGCCGCGCATGACGCCGTCAACGTTGTTGAGCACGTTGACCGTGCCGGAATTACCGCTGCCGATGGAAACGCCACCGCTCAGCGCAGAGAGCTTGCCGAACAACGACGGGTCAATGACGCCGGAGTTGTTCAACTCGATGTTGGTTCCGGTCAGATCAATGACCTTGCCTCCTTCCGCGACGTTCATCTCCGCCCCGGTGTTGACGTTGACCGTCAGGTCGTCGGAACCGCTGGTGAAAGAGTTGGGAGCCGACTCCGACGCGGGCACGCCGATACAGGTGACAACCGAGCCAACCGTTGAACAGTCAGCCCATGCCGCAGGACTGACACCTGCCAGGCAGAACAGCGCGGTAGCTGCTGAAAGCTGGCGTATCCGCCCGAGCCTGTTGTTCAGATCCACCGCCTGCGCGGCGGCGGAAAGTGCCAGCCTTCTTTTCCTCGCAGAGCTCTTGCCGGTCCGGGCAATCTCCGGTGCCGCCACAAAGGTGCCCAACGCAGGATTCCAGATGGATCTATAGATATGGTTCACAACAAGCCCCTGTGGCGGTGATTGAAACTCAAGATGATTAACTAAAAATTTACTTTTATTACCCAAGCTGATCCGTCAGCAGGCCGCCACGGAATCTCCCGCGTTGGATAACGGCAGCACCCAGGAAAAAATTTAGAGAAATCGCGCTTTCCCGGCCCGCTGGAGCTGCGGGCACATCCTCGACAACCGGCAATGATGCGTCTTCAACGTAAGAGACCGGTGTCCGTGAGAGGCACGGAGCAGTTGGCGGTCAGCAGCACCGTAGAAACCAGAGTCCGTGGCTGGCTCATGCAGCCAAAGCACGACCGGTACGCACCTGTTGAGAACGGTATTCGCCACGCGGCACCGCATCGCGTGTGATACCTGTGTGCATCACTCAGCCGCTTCGCCGTAGCGTCTGCCCGACGACTGTGATCGGCGGCGGTCACCGCTGCGCGGCATGCTGGCCCCAACTCAAGGCCCCCCCGCCCTGCCTGCACAGCGCGCCAGAAAGGCCAGTCGGCCGCAAATTCAGGACAAATCCCAAAAATCCGTTCACCATCGCCCGCAGCCCCTGCTGAGACCGGCCATGGAACGTATCGAACGCCCTTACTTCCCGATCATCTATGTGCGCGGCTACGCGATGACCCGCGATGAGATCGTCGAAACCACCTCCACGCCGTTCATGGGTTTCGAGGCCGGCTCCACCAAGATGCGCCAGGCACAGGACGGCAGCATCGTCAAGTACGTGTTCGAGTCGCCGCTGGTGCGCTTGATGAAGGACTACAACTACCGCGACGTCTACGAATTTGGTGCCGAGCGTCGTGACCGCATCTCACCACGCTGCGTCGTCATCCATCGCTATTACGATCCGGCAGACCCCGCCTTTGGCGATGGCAAGACGCCGTCGATCCCCGATGCCGCCGCCGCACTGGGCAAGCGCATCGAACAACTGCGCGACAGCATCTGCGGCAACAACGCCGCCATGCGCAAGGAGTTCCGCGTCTATCTGGTCGCCCATTCGATGGGCGGGCTGATCTGCCGCTGCCTGCTGCAGAACCCCGATGTGGCCAGCGCCGAAGTTCGGGCAATGGTGGACAAGGCCTTCACCTATGCAACGCCGCACAACGGCATCGAGGTCGGCGGCATCAACCTGCCGAATCTGCTGTCGATCAACGACATGAACAACTTCAACCGCAGCAACATGGGCGAGTACCTGAAGGTGCCCAAGGACAAGGTCAACACCTTGGGCCCGTCCGGCTTTCCGCCCGAACGGCTGTTCTGCCTGATCGGTACCAACGCACGCGATTACGCTGCCGCACACGGCCTGTCCTCCTTCGCAGTCGGTGCCTTGAGCGATGGGCTGGTTCGCATCGCCAACGCCTACGTCGAGGGCTCGCCGCGCGCATTCGTCAACCGCAGTCATAGCGGCTACTTCGGCATCGTCAATTCCGAGGAGGGCTACCAGAACCTGGTGCGCTTCCTGTTCGGCGACACCTGCGCCACCGCCCAGCTCGACATCACCGCCCTGCCTTTCCCACCGGAGATCGAAGCTGCGCGCAAGCGTGGCAAGAAGATCGAGTCCTCGTACTACGTCGAGGCCACCGTTGCTCCACGCGGTGCTTACACCTATGAACTGACCTCGCGCACCCAGGCCAACCAATGCGCCATCCGCCGTGAGTACGGCGACATCTTCGATGCGCAGGGCAATCTGCTGAAGGACAAACGTTCAACCGTACTGTTCTCGGTATTCCTGGACAGCAGCAAGATCCTGGCCGGCAGCGAGATCGCGTTCTCCATTGATCTGGCGATCAGCAATGCCGGCTACCAGGTGGATGGTGCCTTGTTCCTGAAGAACCACATCCCCGGCGAGTACCTGTTCCGCAACACGCTGGTGATCTTCGCCAAACCCGACGGCGCAGGCGGCTGGCGCCTGCGCTATGTCTGGGGCGACGACCAATGGGCAGGCGGGCCGAAGAATGAGGCCGAGCTGGACACCGCCCGCACCAAGGCCATCGGCATCAACCAACAGGCACCGAACATCTTCGCAATACCGCTGCGGTCAGCCAAAGGCTTCAACGCCGAGTTGAAGCTTTCGCTTTCCGACTGGCGCTGAGCTTTCGGCATGCCTCACCGTGCCAGGGGACTCCGTTGGCGGCAGCTCCCCGCTCACCCTGCCATCATCAGGCCAACGCTGCGGCCTGATCCAGTTCCTCGCGGAGACTGTCGATGAAAACGCTGTCGTTCAAATAGGCAACGTTCAAGCGCGTCCACGGCGAGACCTGCTCCGAGTCGACATTGAAGAACGCACCTGGCGCCAGCACAACACCGCGTGACAACAAGCGCGCGGTCAGCGAACGCGTATCGTCGATGCCATCAAAACGTGCCCATAGATACAGGCTCTGTTCCGGCGTCGCATAGACGGTTGCATCCAGCCGATTCAGCACATCCAACCCTTCCGCAGTAGCGGCGCGCACCCGATCCTGCAATCGCCCGACATGGCGCAGGAAGTTGCCTTCGCGCAGGATCGCCTCAAGCACGCGCTCGCCGTACTCGCTGCTGCCGATGTGCAACAGCATTTTCAGATCAGCCAGTTCTTCAATGTGTGCGTTCTCCCCAGCGATGAAGCCGCTGCGCAATGCCGCCGAAACCGATTTCGAAAAGCTGCCGACATACAGCGTGTTCCTGAACTGCGACAACGAGGACAGGCGAAATGCCGAGTTCGGTTTGAAGTCGGCCATTGCGTCGTTCTCGACAATCAGCACATTGTGCGCCGCCGCCAACTCCAGCAAGCGCTTGCCGACTTCCGGCGAGACATCGGTGCCGGTCGGGTTGTGCGCGGTTGTCTGCATGAAGAAAACGCGCGCCTTGCTGGTCTGCAACGCCGCCTCCAGCTCAGCCAGATCAGGGCCATCTACACGGCGTGTGATTGCAATCGATTTTGCGCCCTGCAGCTGCAGCTTGCCGAACAACGGATAGTAGCCGGGCTGCTCCACCAACACCGTATCGCCTGGCGCGACGTAGCGCCGGATGATCAGGTCCAGCGCATGGTTGGCGCCAAAGGTGGTTACCAGCTGTCGCGGTCCCAGCTCCATGCCATGCATGGCCATGCGCCGGATCAACTGCTGCCGCAATGGCAAGTAGCCGTAGCGATTGCCGTAGCGAAACAAGCTGCCGATGCCGCTGCGTGCAACCTGCCGATGAAAGCGATCAAGTCGCATATAGGTCAACCAATCAACAGGCGGGAAGCCTTCGGCAAGATGTGATCGCCCCGGCTCACGAATGGCCTGCTGACGCATCATCCACAAGGTATCGATAACCCTGCTGTAGCCAACCGGCTCCTCATCGACGTCCCGTTCCGGCGGCGCCTCGACGCCACGTACAAAAAAACCCTTGCCGTGCTGTGCCTCAACCAGCGCTCGCTCGCCCAACAAGTCAAACGCCGAGATAACCGTATTCTTCGAGTAGCCATTCAATCGTGCGTACTCGCGCAACGACGGCAGCTTGTCTCCAGGCTTCAGCACACCGGCCAGGATCTGACGACCGATGTCCATGGCAACTTTTTCCGCTAGTGAAATCTTCCGTGGTTCAGAGCGCATAAAAATCCAAACAAATTTCTTCGGGCGCTCACTGTATCTACGCGCCAACACACCCTGTAAAGAGCATAAATAGACATTTCGATATGAACTCGCAGATACGCTTCTGCACTTTCTCTGTACGGAAAAACTGTACCTTTCGCCCGCACTCTTCGGAGCACATTGTGTCCTGGTGATTGAGCAATGCTCGACACAAGCAGATCGACCAGGACAATCAACGTTGAACGCAACTCTTGCACATGCAGAACACGCAGCGTCATCTGATCCAACGTCAGCGATAGCGCACATTCCGCGCAAGCCAACGCGACGCACTGGTGGATTTCGTGTGCTTGGCGCGGGCCCGCTGCTCCATGCCTGCATCCAGCTCAGTGCGATCGGCAATGTTCACGGCGCTCGCATGCAAGTACTGCAGCTATGCAACCAGCGCATCGGGCTAGACAACACGATGACTCCGGCACCCGTTTCGGGTGGCGGTGGCTGCAAGGATATTGAAGCGAAGCCGCACACGACACGCGAGATGTGGCCGCACGTGGAGATCGCAGCGACACCGGCCAACACGTCTGCGATCTGGCATTGCTGGCCGGCGCCAGCGATGGTGAGATCGTTCACGTGGTCAAAGCCCTGCTATCGGCGCGGGTCGTCCGCGTTGATCTCGCGATGGCTCGGCTCGACAAGCTGCGGGGGCGCTGATGGACAGCCAGGATGAACCGCAGGAAGATCGTGTCCGCATCATCGAGGTTGGCGCGCGTAGAGGCCTTGAAAGCCAGGCCAAAGTACTTCCAGCCATCGTCCGTGCCAACCTGATCGAACTGTTGGAATCGGCCGGAATCAAGGAACTTGAGCTGGGCTCGTTCACCTCACCGCGCTGGGTGCCGCAGATGGCCGACACCGCGGCGGTATGCGCACTGCTGGGGCCGCCGCCGCTCAATCGAATCCGCTCGGTGATGGTCCCCGACATGAAGGGCTTGGAGATGGCAATCGCCAACGGCTGCCGCGACATCACCATTGCGTCGGCCGCATCGGATGCTTATTGCCGGGCCAACCTCAACTGCAACATCACCGAGAGCCTGCGCCGTGCCGACGAAATCACCGAGCGCGCCCTGGCCCTGGGCATCCAGGTACGTGCCACGCTGGCCACGATCATCCATTGCCCATTCAGTGGAGCGGTGACGATTGCGGAGGTTACCCGCATTGTCCGCGCGTTCTACGATATGGGCTGCCGCGAGGTCAGCCTATGTGATACCACCGGCAGCGGCACCCCGGCGTCGGTTGGTGTGCTGCTACGTGCCTGCGCCACCGAAGTGCCCATGCACCGTTTGGCCGCGCATTTCCATGACACCTTCGGCCTGGCCATCGCCAATGTCATCGAAGCTTTGGAGCACGGCGTGCGTGCGTTCGACGGCGCCATCTCCGGGCTTGGCGGTGACAGCCATGCGCCGGGTGCGGCGGGCAGTCTTGCCACCGAAGATCTGGTCTATCTGTTCTCCGAGCTGGGGATCCACTGCAACGCCGATATCGATGGCCTGCTGCTGGCCGCGGACTACATCGACTGCGTGCTTGAGCGCAGGACCGAATCGCGCGTGGGTCGGGCCTTGCGCGCCAGAAGAAGCCGGTGGAAGGACACCGCTGTGGCCTGGACCGGTTGAACGCTGCAGCACGTGTTCGCGGCAGCGCCCTGCCATGCAACCTGGCGCTGGCCGTGGCCTTGCTTGACGCCGCAATTCCCGCGACGGCGGGATAGCCGCGGCCCTGGCTTCAGCTGCTGCAGGTGCTGTTTGGAACAGTGCCCGATCAAGCGCGTGACTGACACGCCACTCCCATTGAAAGTAAGATGTGCCGGTCAGCAAGCATAGCGGCCAGCCGACCACCCCGTGCCGGCGCTCAGCGCCGTGGAGAGATCCCCATGCCGCTGCTGTCGAGTTCTTGGCCATGCTGGCAGAAGCAGCAGCGCCATGCGCCTGCCCTGCCCCACACCGCGCCTGCCTGCATGTCACAGCTGCACGTCGCCATCGGCTGCCAGCACTGATGACTGCGCCCAGCTCGCGCCTGATCGATGCCTTCCTCGGCCTGTACAGCGAGTTGAAGCGGCACCTGCGGCGGCGTACTGGCGACAGCAGCCGTGCCGAAGAGGTCATGCAGGAAACCTATCTGCGCCTGCTCGAGACCGACAGTCGCCAGCAACAGGAGCAGATCCGGGACCAGCGCGCTTTCATTTTCCGGGTCGCCGGCAACCTCGCCATCGACGTTGCTCGCCGCGAGCAGCGCGCAAGTGGCAGCGGCGAGCCCGATCCGCAGCAGGCCGACCCGGTCGCCAACCCGGAGCGCAATGCCATTGCCCAGGACCACCTGCGACAGCTCGATGCTGCGTTGCGCGAGCTGCCGCCCAATGCGCGCATGGCCTTGCTGCTGTTCCGCGTCGACGGCCTGTCGCACGCACTGATCGCGCGCCGCCTTGGCGTATCCGAGAGCATGGTGGCCAAATACCTGGCGCAGGCGCTGCGGCACTGTCGCGACCGTCTGGGTCCAACTTGAGCACGGTGATGGAGGATGATCACCGCAGCCACTGCAACTTTGGCCTTGGTGAATCGTCGTATAGATAGACAACCCCTCCCTCAGCGCAGCCCCCAGCCACGCCTCGATGTTCGACCGCTTCCGAACCCGCAACAACACACTCAACGACGAATCCATCCAGTGGGCAATCCGTCTGGGTGCGCGTCCGTCTGCGGGCGATAGAGCCGCGTTCGAGCGCTGGTGCCAACGCTCCCCTGCCCATGCCGAGGCTGCAAGGGAGGCGTTCGCGCTACTCGATGCTGTCGGCCGAACCGAGCTTGCCGCCGAGCACCGCCATTGGGTGCAGGCGCTGACGCCTGCGCCACGCCGGATCAGCCGGCGTGCGATGCTGGCAGGCGGGCTGTCGGCGGCGGCGCTGGCAGGCGTGGTTGGTACGGGCATGTTGGGGCCGGTCAGCGGCGTGCTTGTCGACCACCACACGCGTATCGGGCAGCGTCGGCAGGCATCGCTTGGCGACGGATCAACGGCCTGGCTCAACAGCGGGAGTGCGTTTTCGCAGGCGTTCTCAAACGTCCGCCGCACCGTCTCGGTCGCCGCCGGTGAACTGCTGTTCGACGTCGCGTCCGACCCGCAGCGGCCGTTCGTGATCGAAAGTCGCGATGGCAGCGTCCATTGCAGCGTCGGTCGCTTTGCTTTGCACCGCGAATCACGCCGCAGCACGCTCACCGTGGTTTCTGGCCTGGCCGAACTGCGCAACCGCGCCGGCGCCAGTATCGAGATGATCCCCAACCAACGCGTTGCCTTCAGCGCAGATGTACTTGGCAAGGCTGAAGACGTCGATGCCGGTGCGTTGACCGCCTGGGTACGCGGCAAGCTGATCTTCAACCAGCAGAGCGTGGCTGCCATCGCAGGCGAGCTGCAGCGGTATGTGCCGGGACGCATCGTCGTCATTGGCGAGCCATTGCAGCAACTGCAGCTCACCGGTGTGTTCGAGCTGGACGATATCGGTGCAGCGCTGCGCAATATCGCCGCGTTGGCCGGCGCGGAAGTAACCCGGCTGCCGCTGCTGACTTTGATCCGTTGAGCCGCGCGCCAGCGCTGTAACCCCGCAATCGACCGCCACCCGGGTACGCGGACAAGCAGATGAAACTTTTTTGCGGCTGACGCTGCAAGTTTCGCCCGCGCCTGTCGTCTATAGGAATGAGACTTATTCTCATCAAGTCACCACCGGTACACCCGAGCGTCCTCTTCCTCTGCCTTCGTCGGATCCATGAGCCCTTCCAGCCTCCCTCGTCGTTCTCCGCGACTGCCCGCACTGCTGGCCGTCAGCATCGCCCTGGCACTCAGCGCACCGTTGCTTGCGGCCGCACAGAGCCGCAGCGCCAGCGGTCCCAGCCAAAGCGTCGCATTCGATCTTCCCGCACAGCCCCTGGACAGCGCATTGACGCGTCTGGCTGACCAAGGCGGCGTGCGCATCCTGTTTGTCTCCAGCGATGTCGGCGGGCTGCAGGGTGCGGCCATCAAGGGTCAACTCAGTGCAGCGCAGGCGCTTGACCAGCTGCTGGCCGGCAGCGGACTGGCCTGGCAATGGCGCGAGCCCGGCACCGCCGTGGTGACCCGCAGCGGCGCCGCTGCCGCAGGCGCGAGCAGCCCCATCGTCACCGGCACACTGAGCGTAACCGGGCAACAAGGCATCGAGGCCACCGGTGCGCAGCGCGACCTGCGCGGCCAGGACGATGTCTACGATCTGGACTTGTCCACCGCTTATCTAGGCCGCACCGAAATCGAGCGCTACAAGGGCGCGACGCCTTCGGACCTGCTCAACGGCGTCGCCGGTGTGTTCAGCGGTGATGCCCGCAACAGCGGCGCGCTCGACGTCAACATCCGTGGCGTACAGGGGCCGGGACGCGTGCCGGTCACCATCGACGGCACCGAACAGGCGGTTACCGCCTGGCGCGGCTACAACGGTATCGGCAACCGCAACTACGTCGACCCCAACCTGATCGGCGGCATGCAGATCTTCAAGGGCCCGTCGCTGACCCGCAACGTCACCACCGGCATCGGCGGCGGCGTGGTGATCAAAACACTGGACGTTGACGACGTGGTGCCGGAAGACGAATCGTTCGGCGGCGAGTTCAAGATCGAAGGCAGCAGCAACGCGGTGGCGCCGCGCCTGCCGGGCAAGCTGTACACCGGCATGAACCACCGCGACGTGCCGGAACTGGCCACCGGCAGCCCGGCCAACGACCCGACCCTGCGCGTGCAAGCGCACACCGGTGGCGGCGGTTACAACGTCTTCGATGGCGAGGACCACGCCTATCGGCTGGCACTGGGCTGGAAGTCGGACACGCTGAGCCTGTTCGGTGCCTATGCCTACCGCGACCGTGGCAACTACTTCGCCGGCAAGCGCGGCGCCGGCTACTACTCGCAGCCGGTGGAGAACATCGGCGCCGGCGACTACATCATCACCATGGCCAACCGCCTGCGCCCGGGCGACGAGGTGACCAATACCTCCAGTCAGATGGAATCGTGGCTGTTCAAGGCCACCTGGAACCCGACGCCCGACCAGGTGCTGCGCTTTGGCTACCGCGACACGCTGTCGCACTACGGCGAGATCATGCCGTCACGCATCAACCGTACCGCGCTCGGCCTGCCGCAGTGGTCGCTGAGCCGGGTCGACTCCAAGGCCTACAACCTGGAATACAAGTGGCAGCCGCAGGACAGCCGCTGGATCGACCTGTACGCCAACCTGTGGCGCACCGACACCGACAGCAACGCGAACACCGCCGGCAGCTACCCGAATTACTGGAATGCGGTGACCCAGCCTATCGTGATGAATGGCGCGCTGGATGACTCCACCAATACCCGCAACGGCCTGACCCTGAGCAATCTGTTCCGCATCAGCGATACGCTGGACCTGACCGTCGGCGGCGACTTCCAGCATGAGAAGCTGCGCTCGCATGATGCCTACATCGGTCCCTCGGCAGCCTGGCGCATGTTCCCGCGCGCCGGCCGCCGCGAGGAATGGAACGCCAACTTCAACTTTGAATGGCGTCCGGCAGATTTCCTCAAGATCAATGCTGGCGCCCGCTACTCCTCGTACTGGGCGTACGACGATTTCCTCGCTGACCACCCCAACAAGTTCCTGGGCTCGGTATCCGGCTATCAGGCCACCTACCAGACCATGTCCGCGGAGGAGCGCAGCAAAGCCGAAGCACAACACCGCAATGTCTACCAGCTGTGCGCGAAGATGCCGTTTTACTGCCAGATGTTCAACATTCCGGCTGGGATAAGCGAAGCGGACTACGTCGCCTCCAAAATCAAGAATTCTGCCAAACAGAACACCATCGCATGGCTCCCTGACGCCGAAGGTAGATTTCACCGTGCAGACAACCCCTGCAGCAACGGCACGCTGGCCGGCGTAGCCGATCTGTTCGAGGGCGGGAACTGCAGGATCGGCAACACCGCCAACCCGATCGCTTCCAGCTACGCCGTGGCAAAGAAGCGGCGTGATGGCGGCTGGGCGCCGTCGTTTACCGTTACCGGCTTGTTCTCGGACTACAGTCGCGCCTACCTCAGCTACAACGAGGCGCTGCGCTACCCCAATATGTTCGAGAGCGTCATCGCCTTCGGTGCCAGCGTCAGCCCGTTCCGCGACCTGAAGCCCGAGCACACCTACAGCTACGAGCTGGGCTACATCCAGGAACTTGGGCATCTGCTGGGCGATGACACGATCGCCGACGTCAAACTCAGCTACTACCACCGCCGCACTGATGACCTGATCGAACGCGACAACAACTTCCTGTTCCGCAACATCGACAAACAGCTCGTGCAGGGCGTGGAGTTCCAGGGCCGCTATGACAATGGCCGCTTCTTCACTGACCTCGCCGTGGCGCACACGTTGAAGAACGAGGTCTGCGATGAACACACCGCCATCACCATCGACCCCAATGTCGCCGGCACGCCCACCTGCGTCGATCAGGGTTTCATCGGCAGTTGGCTGCTGACCCAGGCCTCGCCGGAGACCTCGGCCAATTGGTCGCTGGGCGGGCGCTTCCTGGACAAGCGACTGGAACTAGGCACGCGTGTTGTCTATTACCAGCGCCGCAAACCCAACCGCGACCTGGAGGCATTTGCCGCGGTCACCAACCAGAACCTTGCCGTGTTCAACGTGCCGTTCTCCTGGGATACCACCTGGCTGTTCGACGCCTATGCCAGCTACCGCGTCAACGACACCGTACAGCTTGAACTGATCGGCACCAACCTCACTGACCGCTACTACGCCGACCCGGCCACGCGTTCGCTGCTGCCTGCCCCTGGCCGCACGCTGAAGCTGAGCGTGACCGCGCGCTTCTGATCATCCCGTAGCACCAAGGAGTCCACAGCAACCCGAACCATCACTGCAGTTCTGCTTTTTCCCTCATTACATCAAGAGAAAAATAGTCATGAAAATGCACAAGCGCATCTCCCAGCTCGCCCTCGCCCTGACCGTGATTTCCGCGGCCGGCACCGCCGCCGCTGCCAACATCGTCGGTACCCAGTCCACGGGGACCGGGGCGTCGTACATCACGGTCGGTGTGTCACAGGTACCGTTCGGCCCGCATACCGCGGGCATCTCCGGCGTCGGCATTTCCAGCTATGCCGGCGGCGCCAAGGTCGACTTCCAGGGCCTGACGCCTTCCAGCGCCGCCACCGCGCTGACTCCGAGCATGACCGTCTACCGCCTGCACGATCCGATCACTCCCGGCACCCCGGGCAACCCGAACGACCCGGCACACTTTGGCCTGGGTAGTTTCAGCTTCGTCAAAGTTGGCAGTAGCGACGTCTGGTTCGGCGAATGGTCGACCAACGGCAATACCGGCAGCCCCACCTACCAGAACCGTCAGGTCTACTACGTCGGTGACAAGACTGGCTACACCGCCGCCACCGGCACCGCCGTTGGATACACGCTGACCGGTCTGCACCAGTACGGCGCCAACACTCACCTGACCGGCAGCCTGACCGCCAACTTCAGCAGCCGCACCTTCCACGGCGACCTCTCGATCGGCGCAACGCAGATCCGTCTGGGCACCAGTGGTAGCCAGATCGCGTTCGACACCAACGGTCATTTTGATGCAGCCAACGCCGGCCAATGGGTGATCCCAGGCAACGTCGTGTTCGCCACCGGTGCGGTGAAGGGTGACTTCTTCGGTGCACAGGCGGCCGCTGTCGCTGGCATCGTCGACTTCGGCGACCAGGCCATGAACATCGCCTGGGGCGGCACCAAGAACTGATGGGTAAGCCTGCCCGTCAACCGCTGTAATTCGACTGCTACCGGCAAGGACCAGCCAGCGTCCGCCAATCCTTGCCTTCCTCGATGGCCATTGCATGCATTCTCGTTCTCCAACCGGTCGCCGACGCCGGCTCATCTTCGCGCTTCCCGCTGCACTGCTGCTGGCAGGATTGTCGCTGCCCGTCGCGGGCTCCGCACAGGAGCAGGCCGATACCCGCCGCCTGCTGGACCAGCATATCGATCAGCAAGCACAGGCCCGCGAGCGCGAACTGCTCAAGGACGAACTGGACGCCGAGCGCCCAACGCTGACCATTGATGGCGAGCGTCACGTCATCGGCCACAATGTCGACGACGTCGGCCGCGCGCTATATCTGGCGCTGCAGCAGCGGCAGTGGGACCTGGCGGCGCATTTCCTCAACGAATACCTGACCCTGCCCGACCACGACAAACTGCTGGTGCACTACGCACAAGGCGGTTTGCTGCGCATGCAGGGCAAACACACACAGGCAATCGCCGAGTACCGCGCCCTGCTCGCCCAGCAGCCGGACTTCATGCCCGCACAGCTGGAGTTGGCCCGCACCTTGTTTGAAGATCAGCAGGATCGCGAAGCCGATGCACTGTTCGCCGATGTCGGCACCAGCATCGACGCCAACGACCCGAAAACCGAAGGCGTGCGCACCACCATCGCCAGCTTCCGCCAGGCCCTGGCCCAGCGCGAGCGCTGGAGCGGCTCCTACGCGGCCGGACCCAGCTGGACCGACAACGCCAACCGCACCTCGGCCAGTCGCACCTGCCTGTTGCTGCTGATCAACGGCGACTGCCTGATCGAACGCAAATTGCCCGAAGCCATCACTGCCACCGGCATTGACTACGATGCCACCCTCAACAAGCGGCATGCGCTGCGCGGCCATCATGGCGTCTACCTGCGTGCAATCGCCTTTGGCCAG
The DNA here is from genome assembly GCF_056759935.1 of Stenotrophomonas sp. STEN035. Taxonomy (NCBI): domain Bacteria; kingdom Pseudomonadati; phylum Pseudomonadota; class Gammaproteobacteria; order Lysobacterales; family Lysobacteraceae; genus Stenotrophomonas; species Stenotrophomonas sp. STEN035. The sequence continues at coordinate 47,152 of NZ_JBRRDY010000025.1, read as the reverse complement.
AACTACCGCGACAACAGCGCCTACAACGAGCTCAACGCGGCGGTGCAGGCCGGCTACAGCTTCCGCAGTGCGCGCCACACTGTGGCGCTTGCACCTTCGTTCGATTACTACGCCTTGGGCAACAGCGCCTTGTTTGGCGCGCCAGGCGTGCATGCAGAATGGAGCTGGACGCCCGGTCAGCGCTCCATGCTGAAACTGGAAGCCGACTGGAAGGATCTCGCCTATCGGCAGCGCGACTACGCACGCAATCTCGATGGCGTGCAGCGCACCGCCTCGGCCACCTACTTCCGCAGTCTTGGCAGTCATTGGATGGCCTTCGGCGGCATCGATGCACTGGACAGCGATTCCCGCGACCGCAGCAACAGCTACCGCTCGCTTGGCGCCCGTCTCGGCGCATCACTGCAATGGCCAGAAGGCTTCAGCCACACCTTGTTCGCCTCTTATCGCCGCCGCAGCTACGACCTCTACAGCCCAATGCTCGGCGTCCGCCGCGATGACGACGAGCGCAACTACACCCTGATCATCAAGGCCAAACGCCTGGCTTTCGCCGGCTTCACGCCCTTGCTGAGCCTTCGTTACAACGTCGTCTCCAGCAACGTCGACTGGCTCTACAGCTACGACCGCAGCACCGCCAGCCTGAAGCTCGAACGCAGTTTCTGACCCCCACCGCCTCCAGCACTACCGGGAATTGCACATGAACGAGAAAAACACCTTCATATCGCGCAGCCAGCAACTCAAGGCCGCCACCCACAATACCCATGACAGCCTGGACAAGCGGGTCATGGCCGCAGACATCTTCGCCAATCGCGACAACTTCGCGCGCTTCCTGCGCGTGCAGTACCGCTTCCATCGCGATATTGATGCGCTATACGCCCATCAAGGGCTGCTGGCATTGATTCCCGACCTTGCCGAACGCAGACGCCTGCCAAAGGTCGCATGCGACCTGCAGGATCTCGGCAGCTATATTCCATTGCATAGCACACCGCTGGTGGACGCTGGCATCGCCCTGCCCAATGCCTTGGGCTGGCTATACGTTGCCGAAGGTTCCAACCTCGGCGGCACCGTGCTGTTCAAACTGGCGCGCGACCGACTGCAGCTTCGGGCCGACTTCGGCGCGCGCCACCTGGCCACACATGCCGACGGCGCAGCTCGGCATTGGCGCAACTTCACCGCCGCGCTGGATGCAGCGCCGCTGCCGCCCGAGCACGAAGCATTGGTGGTGGAAGCCGCACGCAAGGCGTTCCAGAGCGTGCGCGGCTACGTCGAAGACGAGCTCCACATCGACCCGGTGCCGGTGACCTGATGCGCTGGCTATGGTTTTGCGCTGGCTGCTGGATGCTATCCCTTGGCATCATCGGCGCACTGCTGCCGGTGATGCCAACCACCATCTTCCTGATCCTGGCGCTGGCCTGCTTCGCGCGCTCCTCGCCACGGCTGGAACGCTACCTGCTGCAACACCCACGCTACGGCCACAGTCTGCGCCTATGGCGCGAGCAGGGTGCGGTCAGCACAAAGGGCAAGGCGTTTGCCGCGCTTGGCATGGCCATGGGTTACCTGATTTTCTTCTGCACGGCGCACCCCGGCTGGAAGCTGGCGCTGGGCATCGGCCTGTTTTTCATCGCCAGCGCCAGCTACGTGCTGTCGCGTCCCGCACCGCGTGCGCTCATCCACTGAGGATACCGATCATGCCCCTGACAACGCCGGCCAGCCTGCCGCTGCCAGTCCGCAACATCCACTCGGCGATACTGCGTGGCGCCGGTATCCGGGTGACCTCGGCGCGGATCGCCACCTTGCGGCTGGCACCGCTGGTGTTGGCCGCACACGGTCGTCTCAGCCCACAACTGTTGCATGCCGCCTCCTTGGAACAGGGCGGCATGCATGTCTCCACCAGCGCTTTCTACAACACCTTGTCGGCGCTGGGCGCAGCTGGCTTGCTGCCATCCCTCAAGCAAACAGACCCAGCACCGGCCGCAAACAGCGTGACCATCCAGGAGTGCGCATGACGACCAACCTGCCCAGCAATCTCAGCCCATGGCAGATGTTCCAGCATGCAGACTGGGTGGTGCAGACGGTGATGGTCGGCCTGGCCATTGCTTCATTGGCAACGTGGACGGTACTGCTGGCCAAGCGTCGACAGCTGCAGCGCGAGGCGCGCAGCATGCAAACCGCACGCAGCACACTCGCAGCGGCGGACAATCTTCCAGCGGCGTTGGCAACGGCCGTACAGGAAAGCAGCATCGCTTCAGCCTTGCTGGCCGAGGCCCAGGACGAGCTGCAGCGCTCACCCAGTATTGGCAGTGCCGACGGCATCAAGGAGCGGGTTGGCTCGCGCCTGCAGCGCATCGAACTCGCGCACGCACGCCAGCTGCGCAGTGGCACCGGGCTGCTGGCGACCATCGGCGCCACCGCGCCGTTCGTCGGCCTGTTCGGCACCGTGTGGGGCATCATGAACAGCTTCGTCGGCATCGCCCAGGCCAACACCACCAATCTGGCCGTGGTCGCACCCGGTATCGCCGAGGCCTTGCTGGCCACTGCCCTTGGGCTGGTCGCTGCGATCCCCGCAGTAGTGATCTACAACCACCTGAGCCGTCAACTGGCCGCGTTGCGTGGCGACAGCGGCGATCTATCAGCCAGCGTGCAGCAACTGCTCTCGCGCGACCTCGACCGCCGCGCATTCAACCCATCCGGAGCGCCGTGAGCATGGCAACCAGGACCGACGAGCAGGACGATGTCCTCGATGAGAACCACGAGATCAACGTCACGCCTTTCATCGACGTGATGCTGGTGTTGCTGATCATCTTCATGGTCGCCGCGCCGTTGGCCACGGTGGACGTCGCGGTCGATCTGCCGGCCTCAACCGCACAGCCGCAACCGCATCCTGATGAACCGGTATACCTGACCGTGCAGCAGGATCTGTCGCTGCGACTGAATCAAGACCCGGTGAGCGCAGCTACGCTGTCAGCAGCCCTCGACACGCTCACCGCCGGCAACCACGACCAACGCATCTTCGTGCGCGCCGACAAGGGCGTCGCCTACGGCGACCTGATGGACACCTTGAACAGCCTGCGTGCTGCCGGCTATCTCAAGGTCGCGCTGGTCGGTCTGGAGCAAACCGCACCATGAAGCCGACATCGCGCATGCCCGATGACCCACGCTGGGGCCGCAGCCTGTGCATCGTGCTTGGCGTGCATGCACTGGCTGTGGGCGGCGCAGTTTTCTGGTCATCGCGATCTCCACCGCTGGCCCCGCCATCGCCACCAGAAGCGGTGATGGTGGACATGGCACCACAGGCGAGCGCACCACCTGCGCCACCGACCGATCTGGCGCCGGGCCCCCTGCAACAGCAGCACGAAGCACAGCCAGCACTGGCGAACGCAGCAACGACGGCTGCTGAGGTTCCGCCTTCGCCCGCCCAGGCAGCGGACGCGGCGCTGCCACCGCCGGCTTCCGACCAGCGCGAACAGGCGCAAACGTCGGCCGCAAGCGCCGAAGTACAGCAAGCAAGTGCGCCACCCAGCGTGCAGGCACCCAGCAGCAACCAGTACAGCGCCCGGCAGTCATCGTCCGGTGTGGTAAATCCGTCGCAGGCAAACTGGCAGGCGCGTGTACTGGCGCATCTGGAGCGCCATAAGCGGTACCCGCGTGCCGCACAGCGCCGTCGCAGCGAAGGCGTGAGCATGGTCGAGTACGCAGTAGACCGCATGGGCGGCGTGCAGTGGGCGCGGCTGGCCCGTAGCAGTGGAAATGCCTTGCTCGATGGCGAAGCACTTGCCGCCGTGCAGCGCGCCAGCCCACTGCCGTCGCCGCCGGATGAGGTGCAAGGCGACCCCGTGCAGATCACCACACCGGTGGAATTCTTCATTCGCAGACAATAGCTGCGTGGATGCTTCACGCAAGCCTGCTCTCCGGCTCGCTGCGTGTACGTCATCGCGTCCTTGTTCGAAATTGCTCGCAACGAAAGATAAAAAGCCCGCTCGGAGTCACTTCCGAGCGGGCCTTGTCATTGCATGCGGCGTGTTCAAGCACACCGCATTGGGTCAGAACCGATAGTTGAAACTGGCCTTCAGCGTGCGCCCCGGCGCCAGCATGGACGAGCGGGTCAGCGGATCGATGTAGTACAGGTTGCCCAGGTTGGTCCCCACCACTTCAACCGTCGCACGGTCATTGACGCGCCACGTGGCGTAGGCGTCGTAAGTAGTGATGCGGCCCCATTGCAGCGGCGTGTTGAGGTAGTAGGAAATCGTCGCCGACTGGGTGCCGTAGTTGTCCTTGAACACGCTTTCCTGCGGCGCGTGGTGGACGATGCGGCTGCCCAGCTCCAGCTTTCCATCGAACAGGCGCGTCCCTACCGTCCAGTTGAAGGTATAGCGTGGGATCGCCATGGTCACCAGGTAGCCACCGACGAAGCCGGTTTCCACACAGTTGGAGACGCCGCCGGTGTTGTCCAGCAGCATCGCGGTGTGCTCGTCGCAGACGCGGTTCTCCAGGTTCCAGGCACCGCTGATGTCGGTGAAGAAGCGGCCGTTGTCGAAGCGCCCCTGCACCTCAACGCCGCGGATGGTCTGCTCGTCGATGTTGGAGAAGGTCAGCTGCGGGCTGCGCTCGATCACGTCGCGGGTGCGGTGGTGGTAATAGGCGATCTTCAGGTCTGCCAGCGGGTTGCCATCCAGCAGCTGGCCGAAGTCCTGCACCCAAGACAACTCGGTGTTGAAAGCATGTTCCGGCTTCAGTCCGTAGCTGTCCTGGATGCTGGAGAAGCCAATCGTGCTCTCAAACAAGGCCGGGAAGCGACGCACCTGGCTGTGGCGCAGGTAGACGCGGCTGTGCTCGCTGAACTCATAGGTCGCGGCGAACGACGGCACCCAGCCGGCGCCGCGCTGCCTGCGCGCGGTGTTGTCGACCGTGGCGAAGGGAATCAGCTCGCCATTGACGCTTTGGCCAGGATAGGGGCCATCAGACCAGCACTTGCGGCCGCCGCTGAGCTCGACGTTGCTGAAATCGATGGCGCCATTGATGCAGGGATTGTCAGCGCGATTGTAACGGCCCTGGCCATCGTGCTTCCACAGCATTTCGTTGTTGGCGGTGTACGTGGTGCGGCTGCGGACCTCGTCGAGGGACGGGTTCAGTATCTCCGCCACAAACTGCTCACGTGTATAGCCGAAGAACTCCTCGTAGAAGGACCACTGACTTTCCACCAGACTGGTCATCTGCTCGATCGAAGTATCGATCTCGGCCTGGGTGTAGTGCTCCAGCGTGTTCCACTTCATCACCCGACCCGAGGACTCCTGGCTGCTGGTCGGCAACACGCCGGCCCGCTGCTGGCGCGCGAGGAACTCATCGAACGACTGCCAGTTCTGGTAGCGCACACCCGCGCTGAGCAGCAGCTTGTCGATCGGCCGCCATTCAAACAAGGCACTGAGATCATACTCACGGCGCCAGCCTGCGCGCGGCTTGCCACGCCAATAGCCGGTGATCTCCGGATCGTTGTAGGCGTCCTTGGAGCTGAGGGTTTCCTTCTGCAGGTTGCCACCGACCGTCAGGTCCAGGCTGTCGCTAAGCTGCATCTTGTTGTCGAACGAGAAACCCGTGCGCGCGTTCTTGCTATTGGCTACCGCGGTGTTGCGGAAGTGGTCCGGCGTCACATAGACCTTGTCGACGTCGTTGTACCAGTTCATGCGGTCGTTCGGCAGGCCGCCGCTGCTGTAGGTCGCGCTGTCAGTATCGGTGCGCCAGAGGTTGGCGCGCAGATCCACCCAGTCCAGGCCCGGGCGCCACTTGTATTCCAGGTTCACCGCACGCGCATCCACCTGGCTCAGCGGCCACTGCGGGATGCCATCGGTGACGGTGCTGGCCCACTGGATGCGCGAGGGCATGATCTCGCCGTAACGCGACTGCGTGTCACGCACGTTGAGCTGCAGCACCTGGCTGTCGCTCAAGCGCCAGGTGCCTTTGACCAGCCACGATTCCATGCGGCTGGAAGAATTGAGGATCTCCGAACCCGGCACATAGACCTTGGCCAGGTAAGGAACATAGTCCCAGCTGTTGGTGGGCGCGTTGTCATAGAACGAGCTGCCATGCTTGCCGGCGAAGTGGTTGCCCTTCTCGCGGAAGGCGTAGGCTGCCATCAGGTCGAAGTTGTCCTTGCGCAGGCCGAGCGCCAGGCGCCAGGCCTGGTCATTGCCGAAGCTGCCGCTGCCACTGGTGCGCGGGTGCTGGTAGAGGGTCGGGTCATAGAAATTGACCGGACTGGTCGGGAAGCCCGGCACGCTGCCGACCGGCTTGCCGGTCAACAGGGTCGGCAACTTCGGATCGATGGCGTTGTCGCTGGCCTCCATCTTCAACTCACCGCCGAAGCTCTCGCCTTCCAGCAGGATGTCGTCCACGTCCAGCGTCTTGATCTGCACCGCGCCGCCCACCGAGGTGTTGGCACCACGCAGCATCGCCGGGCCCTTGATGACCTGCATGCCGCCGATCAGGCTGGGATCGATGTAGTTGCGATTGTTGGCGCCCATGTAGCCGCGCCAGACCGTCAGCGCCTGCTCGGTGCCGTCGATGGTCAGCGGCACCCGGCCCGGGCCTTGGATACCACGGATGTTAGGGTCCAGCGCGCCGCTGTTGCGGGCGTCGCCGCTGTAGACGTTGACCATGTCTTTGAAGATGTCGGCCGGTGCAGCGCCTTTGTAGCGTTCGATCTGCTCACGCCCGGCGTACACCGTGGAAAGGTCGAGATCGTACACATCGTCGTAGCCGCGCTCGTCGCGCTCGATGCCGGTGGGATCGGCCGAGCGCTCACCACCGACACGCAGCGTGCCGATCACAACGGCATCGCCGTCAGTGCTGGCCACGCGCTGGATGCTCCACGCGCCCGGACTGACTTCGCGTGCCGTCAGGTCGGTGCCCTGCAGCAGTCGCGCAAGCGCTGCGCGCACCGTGTAGCGGCCCTGCAAAGCGGGCGCGGAGCGGCCCGCGGCCAATGCCGGGTCATAGCTCAACGAAACACCGGCGGCGGTCGCAGTGTCGTTCAGTGCCCGCGCCAATGGCGCGGCCGGAAGATTGAAGCTCACATTGCTTTCGCCAACAGCGGTTGCGCCGTTCTGGGCAAGGGCCAGCTGTGGCAATGGCAGCGAAAGCGCGACCAGGCAGGCAAGCGCCAGCGAGGTTCGGACAGCAGGGGGACGCGGAGACATGGCGGGGTCCGTGACAGAAGGGAATTGAAAGGGTTCACTTCCTTGCCCGGCCAACCGGCAAAAAGGGACATCCCGGTCTCAGGCGGGGTCGACCATTACCCACAAGCGACTGCGGTAGCGCACCCGCAATGGAAACCCCGCCTGCAGCAGGGCGAGCATCGTATCGGTGTCGTCCAGCTGGAATAGGCCGGATACCAGCAGATTGGCGATATCCGGATCACAACGCACAACGCCGTTGCGATAACGCGCCAGCTCGGACAGCAGTTCCCCCAGCGGCATGGCCTCGGCATGCAGCACGCCCTGTACCCAGGCCAGGCTGTTGCGTTGTAGCGCGGTGACCGCGCTGATGCCCGTCGCGTTGAAGACCGCCTGTTGGCCTGCGCTCACCAGTTGGGTGACATCGCCGTGATCGCCGATGCGGACCCGCACCGCGCCCTGCCCCACCGCCACGCGCGCATGGTCATCCCACATCCGCACGGCGAAGCGCGCGCCTAGAGCAGATAGATGCGCGTTGCGCAGCTGCAGCAGCATCGGTCGCGCTGGAACGCGATCATCCGTCGCTTCCCGCAGCAGTACTTCACCGCGCAGCAGCTGCACTTGCCGCAGCTGTTCATTGAAGGTGAACGCAATCCGCGTATCGGTGTTGAGCTGCAGTTCGCTGCCGTCTGCCAGGCGCAGCGCGCGCCTCTCACCGATGCCGGTGCTGCTGTCGGCAACAAGGTGTTGCCAGGGCTCGCGCTGCCAGGCCAGGCGCGCCAGCGGCGCGCCGACCATCATTCCCACGATGGCCGCCAACGCGGCGCGGCGGCCCTGCAGCGTACGGCGAGCTTGCTGCAAGGGCGCACTGCCTACCGCACCGGGCACATCGTCGAGCAGACCGGTCAAGCGCTCCGCGCGTTGCCAGGCACGCGCATGCATGTCGTTGCTGGACAGCCAGCGCTGCCAGGCTGCGCGCTCCTTGGCATCGAGGTCGCCTTCGCGGAAACGCAGCAGCCATTCGGCCGCTTCGTGTAGCACGGGTGCGGGAATGGGCGTGTCGGTCCTGGCCAATGGTTCCCGCATACGGATCAGTCCATGGCCTCGAGGCAGGCCGCCAGCGCCAGCACGATGTCGCGCTTGATGGTGCGTTCGGTGACGCCCATGCGCTCGGCGATCACCGCATAGGTAAGCCCATCCAACTGCGACAGCAGGAACGCCTCACGTGCCCGCGCCGGCAATGCATCCAGCATGCGGTCGATGCGCAGCAGCGCCTCCAGCGCTATCTGCCGCTGTTCCTCATCAGGCACCAGGCACTCAGGCAGGCTCTCCAGCACCTCCAGCCATGCCCGCTCCAGCGCGCGGCGCTGCCACAGGTTGATGACCAGCCCATTGGCAATCCGGGTCAGGTAGGCACGCGGCTGCTCCAGCGCTGGCAGCTGCGGCTTCTGCAGCAGGCGCACGAAGGTGTCCTGGGCCAGATCCGCTGCCGCCTCGTCCGCGGACATGCGCCGGCGCAGCCACTGCAACAACCACCCATGGTGCGCGACATACAGGCCCTGCAGGGAATCAGGCGCCGGTGCCGGCGAAGCGTTGACCATGGGTAAATATTGCGAATGGGAATCACTATCATCCGATAAGTTTGGGTTGGGCGCAAACCCGATGCCCCGGTCAGGGTTCGAGAACAGCCATTCCTTGCAACTGGTGGCACCAGCGCTCGGCGGAAATATGAGCCGGGAAATCCCAGCGCATGATTCCAATAGGGGGCGTGCATCGAAGCTCGCGCTTCCACCCACGCTGTTCGTGCATCAGCACAGTCGAGGTGTAGTGCTCCGCAATCGCTCCAATCTATTCGATGCGGATGCCCGCCCGACGCCCCGCCTTGGGTAGTCGTCGGGTTTAAAGTCCGGTGTTGATTGCCCCCGAGTACGGCCGAATTTCAAAGTAGAAAATCCGACGTTCTACGGCACTGGGGAGTTCGTTGGTGAAACTTTTGAAGGATTCCTGCAAGTGCTGTTCAAAACCAAATGCCTGCCAAATGCACTGCAGGCTTATTGGTGAGACTCCGGTCTCTTCACTCATTTTCCTCGCACTCCACTGTCTAGCGCTTGCAGGCGAGGCCTGGCCCACTTTATCCACGGCCTCCTGCACCTGCCCACCAGCAATGCTACGAGGGCGGCCTGGGCGTGGAGCATCAATCAAACCATCCTTGCGGTGCAGCGCGTAACGTCGACGGATTCTTGAAACCGTCTGCATGCTGATCCCAAGACGCTCTGTTATCGCCTGCCTAAAGAGCCCATCAGCGCACCCGAGAATGATGCGAGTACGTGATATCTCGGCCGCAGCCGCGGCTTCATCTCACTGCATTCGACACTGGTAATCGCCAGTCCAGCAGTTGGTGGTCCCAAGCAGGCTCCTCTGCGGCTCGGCTCGGGGTGTCCGCAAAACACTAGACCTATACGCCTTTTTTAAAAAATCGCACTAGTCCTACTGTGTCATAAATAAGTCACCCTGCACGTGGTCCGGCACGCACTGGGATCGTCATGGCTACAGCAACGAGAGTCGTTTCTCTGCATATTTGGATGAACTATCGGCAACACTCGGTCACGCTGATCGGGCGGCGGGCCTACGAGGCTATTGCAGCGGATTGATGCTGCCGCTTGAGCGCAAGAGCTTAGAGCCCTTGGCAGCACATCTGGATCCACTAAGCGTGCGTGCCCGGCATCAGGCTTTGCACCATTTTGTCGCCAAGTCGGAGTGGTCTGATACGGCAGTGTTGGAGCAAGTTTGCCAGTATGTTGGGGCTCGGCTGGATCTGAAGAGCGAGGTGTACTGGATCGTTGACGACACCGGCTTTCGAAAGAAAGGACGACATTCGGTAGGCGTAGCCCGCCAGTACTGCGGCGAGATCGGCAAGCAAGACAACTGCCCGGTGACGGTGAGCCTGTCATTAGCGACGCCTGCGGCAAGCGTTCCGATTGCCTTTGGACTGTATCTGCCTGAGGCCTGGGCTTGCGATCCAGCACGTCGGAGAAGGCAGGGGTTCCCAAGGAGATCCAATTCGCCACCAACCCGGAGATTGCGCTGGCACAGATACTTGCAGCGAATGCTGCTGCAGTTGCGCGTGGTACGGTCTTGGCCGATGCAGCCTATGGCAGCAACACGGCTTGGCGCGATGGACTGACTGGGTCGGATCTGGACTATGCGGTAGGCATCGTCTCGAGCGTGAAGGTCTGGCCACCTGGGCGGACACCCGAACCACCAGCGCTGTGGACGGGTCAGGGCCGTCCTCCGGTTCGCCATCGCCGCACAGCCGATCGTCAGCCGCAGTCTGTGGAGGCTCTGGCGCTGTCGTTGACCTGGCGCGCTTTCAAGACGGTGCTATGGCGGGAAGGTAGCAACACGACGCTGTCGGGGCGCTTCGCTGCGCCGTGTGTACGCGCAGCGCAGGGTGATCGTTTGCCCCAGGAAGAATGGCTATTGATCGAGCGGCCCAAAGACGAAGCCAAGCCAACCAGATACTTCCTGTCCAACCTGCCGGCGAGCACCTCGCGCAAGGATCTGGTGAACACAGTCAAGGCCCGTTGGCGAATCGAACGCGACTATCAGGACTTGAAGCAGGAGTTCGGACTGGATCACTACGAAGGACGTGGTTGGCGTGGCTTTCACCATCACGCCACGCTTTGCATCGCCGCGCATGGATACTTGGTCGCTGAGCGTTTACGTGGGGCACATCAAAACAACCTTCACTACGCCCGAAATCTGCCTTACCCGAAGATTACCGCCCACGCGGTGCAGTCGACTCGAGCTCAGTGCCACATAGCCGGCTCAATCGCGACGCTACGTTGGAAAATCGCCGTTGAGATCGCGGCGATGCTGCGTGGAACGGGCGAATTGCATCTTCGAATTTAATGACACAGTAGGACTAGCTGGCAAACCACCTGACCGGTCCGCCTACTGGTCGAATCGGCAAATCCCTCAATCCCATTAAACTTCCACATTGGTGAAGATCTACCGCAGCTGCATCGCGATCAGGCAGGGAGCTGCACCGATACTGTGCTCGGCCAAGTACACCAGCCATACCTTACTGGCATCGAGTGACGTGCCTTGCATCGCCGCCTCACGTCGATGTAGCCTGCAGCAGCTTACCGATGACCTGTTCAGCGACGCGAGCCATTAGCAAAGGATTGCATCCGCGCACTAGATACTACGCATTTGGGCATCACGCCCAAATTGGCTTGACCAAGAAGTCAAGTCATCATGTGGTGTTACGTTGTAAAAGGATAATACAATGAGCACAGGTGTATTGAGTTTGGATTCGTTGGAAAGGGGAATGCTGCAGCCTGAGGAAAATGCTGCCACTCTCCGTAACGTATTCGAGGTCGCTCGGGCCTCTACGCTCGGAATATTCTGCTCGGACTGCAGCAGCAATGGCAATGATTGCAGTCCAAGCCTGCCGGAACCATATTTTCCGGACGAGCCGCCAGTAATCGACTGTTCGCTGCAGAAGGCGAGGACATTTGTCCCCGCCTTTTTGTTCCAGGAGCTATTCTCATGGATGTGCGCGTTGACACTGTCCAGTTTTCATCTCATCAACTGTTTCGTGCACACGCCGATCATGAGCTGCGTTCGCCATTGCCAGCAGCCTTCATCCTGCCCACAACAGTGAATGTCTTGGCGGAGGCAAGTCGTTACGTTCAACAAGGTGTTGCAGCCGTAATTTCTGTTGACGACGATGCTGACGCGGTCTCAAAACTGCTAGAGCAGGTCAGATCAAAGGCCTGCCCTACGCTATTACTTTTCTCAGACCAACTTGTCCATGCGCAGCACGCCACGGTGCTGGTCAGGTCTGACGCCGGCGACCACTACATGTCCCCGCTAGAGCTGATCCTACTTAGGCGATATGGATACACGCCGGTTATTTGGACAACCAGTGAATTCATGATACTGAGTGATAGTCAGTGTCCTGAGAGTGAAGTATTCCGCACGATGCTTCGCCACTTGACCTCATGCTACGGACTAGGTCTCGATTGGAAATCGTTAGCGGCGCAACCGCAACGAACCCCGGCGATTCGCGCCTACAATGCCCGCAGGAAGGCCCGCCTGCTGAAATCAGTTCTGCTGCAAAACTTTCACTCTCCCATGGTAGAGCGTGATATCGATAGCGCGATCACTCGCTTGGATAGGCTCAATCAAGTGATTTCGCAGCGGCTTGAGGGATCTGCATGTTGATACCGCACGCGCTTGTTCAACTGTCACGACCGCTACGACTACTGGACTGCAGGCTACCGCTCGTCGAACGGATAATTGAGACTCCGTTGTCCAATGAAGATGAGGCCAACATCCGATCAGCGTGCCTGGAGTCAGTGCGGGCCACGTTCGGCGAATTCTATTATTGGTATCTACAGAAATACTTTGTTTCAAGAGCGCTCCGCCGCGCCAAGCGCCCTGCATTCCTTGCGATGCTGACTAGCAGTGACAAAACCGATTATACGATCGTCGATTCAGCATTGAGCACAGGTCGCAGACTTCTGATCGCCATCCTCCATCATGCCCACTACATTATGTCCATCACCATGCTCGCTGAGCGGCTGAAGGACCGATGCAAAGTTTACCTTTTCTATGGAAAGCCGAGTACACACCTTGGCAGCGAGGTACTTGACCATCTAACAAAATGGTTCTGGGGCAAGGATCACAACGTCGGCATCGTCCACGACACCCGCAAGGGACTCGCGACGGCCATACGAGCACTAAGGGCAGGTGCGGTAGTGTTCATCATGCCGGACGTGTTCAAAGACGAACGCGCTACGCTGACCACCCCGTTCCTGGGGCGTAGTATTGATTTCATGCTGGGCACCGCAATAATAGCCCGTAAGACCGGCGCCTTAATAGTCCCGGCAATTTGCACCACAGTTTCGACCGGCTTGGGTTTTCGAACTATTTTCGATAGTCCGTATTCGGCAACAGGGCCCGCCACCATTCGGGACGCGAGTCACGCCGAGCTCGCTCATGATTACCACATTATGTGCAGACTATTTGCTTTCTATGAGAAGGAAATGCTGGGAAAAGTCATTTACTGGCAGAACGTACGGCAACACATTGCGCAATCAACGACATACCCCGATTTAGATGCCACCCATGCCATCAATGTTGCCGCAATGCTCGATAAGGACCCTGACTTTCTTGGCCCAGAGCGCATTTTTGACCTAAGACAGCACCCGGCGGCAACAGCCGTGTGAAACATCGAGGATGGTATGCCGAAATTCCGTATCTGCGATAACGCTGCAATGCTTTCTTTGTTCATTGCTTCCGTGCAATTGTTTCTTTCACCAATATCTCACGCGCAAGATGACCCCGTTCAAACTCTTGACATGGTTGTCGTAAAAGGCGTGGCACCAGGGCCCGGCATGTGGCGTGTCGTTGCCGGTGACCACACATTGTGGCTACTAGGTGAGTTGAAGCCCTCGCCCGCGGAAATAGAATGGGATCCGGCAGAGGTAAGCGGGACCATCGCGGAAGCCGATTTCGTTATATGGGAACCGTACTTCAGCATTGATGTCGATGCTGGGATCTTCAAGAAGCTTGCGTTAATCCTCAACTATCGCCGAGCACAGCGGAATCCCGACGGCAAGTCACTACGGGATGTTCTTAGTCCTGACGATTATCGTAAACTGCAAGAGATTTCCTCCCGCTATTCAATTAACCTTAGAGGCATGGAATTCAAACGTCCAATCGCGGCAGCTGAGATCGTGTGGAATGCCGCCGTGCACCGGTCGGGAATGATTCAGAGTGGCGTCGTCACAAAGTACGTAGTTGGTGAAGTAAAAAGCAGAGGCATATCCGCACGCATCCCACGATACACCATGACCTTGTCTGGCGAAACGGCCAGCAATATATTATCGAAAGCACGAAGATCATCTCTGAACGACATCGCTTGCCTCTCTGCAACGATGGATCTGACTGATAACGGCATGGGCCGTTTGATAACCAACGCGAATGGATGGGCAGTTGGAGATATCACCAGAATCGATATGGATCGCGTAGCCGCAAGGGATCACTTGTGTCTGGATGCCTTCGCCAGTTCATCAGTAGCCGTAGAGAACGGTATACCGGATGTCCGTGAGGCAATGATGACACGCTGGTTAGCGGTAGCGCAGGAGGCACTCGTTTCGAAGAGAAATACCGTCTCAGTTCTACCAATTGGCGACATTCTCGCCGCAGATGGTTACTTAGCACGGCTACGCGCACTCGGCTATGAGATTACCCCCCCTTAAGTTCACTTCAAAATAATGAGCGCAACCTCAAATCCGTCAATCGACCGGATAGTCGCTTGCGTCGCCGTCATCATCATCCATTTTGCACTTTGGCTGCTGGTCGCCAACCATGGGCAGCCGGACCTCACTTCTGCAAGCGAGAAGGAGAACCGTATCGAGGTACATTTCCTCCCGCCACCAATATCGACTGACCACAATGTGCGTACTACGAGCACCGTTCTCAGCAATACCAGAACCCAGGCTGAGACAGATATTCGCCCGCCCCGGATCGATCATCAAACGTCTAATATCGGGGAGGGCGAAGAATTCCATCACCCTGGCGCGGCTTCGGCTTTGAATCTGACGATTGACCTTGGAAGCGTCCCCACCGAATTTCGCAGCGATTTATTCGCAAGAAAAAGTGATTCCCCTGCCTTTGATGCCCCCCGGAGACTGCGCCTGACGATGCAAGATAGCACCGTCATGGGCCGGCTAAGCGAAATGAGCCGCAGAGCGGACTGCGCTGAGTTGAGCAGAGCACTTCAATCAAACCCAGCTAGTGCTGAATCGATTCTAGCCAGCATGCAACGTCGAGGTTGCGGGCGATGACCGCTCCACCGAAGAATGACGAGCTGCGTTCGGTTGAAAAATACTTTTTTGCAGAAAAAATATGCCGAATATAACCAAAGAAGAACGTGCTGAAATTGGTCGGGTAGTATCCCTTCTACTGCGCCTGACTCGTGACCACCTAGCCCTACTCTTGGGAACAGTACTTAGCCTGATTTTGGCAACTGGATTCTCCTTGTCGATTCCACTTATTGCCCGGAATTTCATGGAATCAGGATTTGGCACGATTGGTCAGATGTTCGCCACATTCAGCCTGATTATCATGCCATTGGCCGTTGCCACCGGGTTTTCAAATCCACCTGACAAATCGCCTCAGCGACAGAGTAGTTATTGCCCCCCCCGCAAAGAGTTATTTAGGACATATTTGATTCAGCCGTTGCCATTCCATCAGGCTCAAGCATCATCGGAGCTTTTGTCCCGGCTCACCTCGGATACAGAACATCTTCGCGTGATGATTGGCGCCGGCTTTTCGCTGGCACTCAGGAACACGCTAATGCTTATAGGCGGAATAACAATGTTGGTTATAACGAGCAGAGATCTCGCCTTGCTAACTTTCATTACTATCCCAGCTACTGCTTTCCCAATTGCGCTTGCTTCCAAAAGATTACGCTGGATGTCCAAGCACCAGGCTGATCTCAGCACAGAGGGCGCTCTCAAGATTCAAGTGCAACACGTGATTTGAATACTTCGATCTCCGCTTCCATCGCTTCGGCGGGGGTCTTCCACCCAAGCGTCTGACGCGGCCGCATATCCATCAATAGCGCGATATGATTCAAAATATTCCTGACTGACGCTCGACAGGTCCACACCTTTGGGGAGGAACTGACGTAACAGGCCATTGGTGTTCTCGCTGCTACCGCGCTGCCAAGGTGCGTGAGGATCGGCGAACCAAAGGTCGATGTTCAAACGCTCCATCAACTCGGCGTAACGCGTCATTTCGGTCCCGCAGTCGTAGGTCAGGCTGGTTCGCATCGATGCGGGAAGCTTTTTCAGCTGGCGGGTGAAGCCAGCCAATGCATCTTCAGCAGTACACCCATCCATGCGGCAGAGCACGACAAAGCGCGTCTTCCGCTCAACCAGCGTACCAACGCAAGATCGGTTGAACGCACCTTTGATCATGTCGCCCTCCCAATGACCCGGGACCAAGCGACGCTCGACTTCTTCGGGACGATGGATGATGCGTAGTTCTTCGGGCACCCAGCTACGCTTGGCAGCAGTGGTTCGGCGCAGCCCTCGTGTTGGCTTGTGTTGACGCAATGCTTCCACGAGCTTCTTCTTCAGACCGCCTCGCGGGTAGGCGTAGATGGTCGCGTAAATCGTCTCGTGGCTGACGCGCTGCTCGGGTTCATTGGGATGCATGCTCAGAAGCTTGGAAGCAATCTGCTGGGGCGACCACCGCCACAGAACCAAGTGGTCTTTTACCCTTTGGAACAGTTCTGTTCCCTCAATGAGCCGACGTCGACGAACGCTCCGATGCCTTCGTTCCCGATAGGCGTTACCGGCTGTGCGGGCGCAGTAGCTGGCTCCCGTATGCCGGGCCAACTCCCTGGTCAATGTGGATGGACTGCGACCGAGCAGCCTGGAGATTGATCGCGCACTCTGGCCTCGGCTTCTTTCTATCTGGATAACAACGCGTTCGTCCGCGCTCAAGTGGAAGTAATTTCTGGACATGCGAACACCCTACCTGCTGAAAGGGTGTTGCATTTGATAATTGAGTTTAAGCAAGCACGTATCAACCGCGCATCTTCCCGGGCTCGATCGGAAACCGGATGCTTACGCCATGCGCAGCAACCAGCTCGATCAACCCCAAGCGGACGGCACACCATCGGGATGCTGAGCTCATCCCGATGTGCAGCAATGAACGTGTAAGCGCACCGGGTCTTGCTGGTGATTTTCCCTGCAGACATAGCCGTCTCCCGAGGCTATCCCCGCCAGAGGCTGGCTCTGTCCAGGAAGTTCTGGGAGCCCCACACCGCAAGTGACTGATATTGTTGGCGCGCCCGGAGGGATTCGAACCCCCGACCAATGGCTTCGGAAGCCACTACTCTATCCGGCTGAGCTACGGGCGCATTGTGCTCCGACCGGCTGAGCCGGGCGGACGCGCATTCTAACGGCAAAAGCATCCGCAGGTCTGCCCCCACCTATGGATCGCTGCAGTTGGGCTGGAAAAACCGGCCCAGCTGGTAACCTTTACGTATGAGCCGTCTCCCAACTACACCGTCCACCGCAGCTGACACGTCGCGGTTCGGGCACTACTGGAAATTGATGCGCGCCGACCGCCCGATCGGCACCTTGCTGCTGCTGTGGCCCACCTGGTGGGCACTGTGGCTGGCTGCCGACGGCCTGCCGCCGCTGTGGATCCTGTTCGTGTTCAGCGCCGGCGTCTGGCTGACCCGATCGGCCGGCTGCGTGATCAATGACTATGCCGACCGCTGGCTGGACCCGCACGTCAAACGCACCAAGGACCGGCCGCTGGCCACCGGCGCAATCTCCGGCCGCGCGGCGCTGATGCTGTTCGTCGGCTTGATGCTGGTCGCGTTCGCGCTGGTCCTGACCCTGAACGCCTTGACCATAGCGCTGAGCTTCATCGGCGTGTTCCTGGCCGCCAGCTATCCCTACCTGAAGCGCTACACGCATCTGCCGCAGGTGTACCTGGGCATGGCCTTTGGCTGGGGCATCCCGATGGCCTTCGCCGCCATCCAGGGCGAGGTTCCTCCGCTGGGCTGGGTGCTGTATGCCGCCAACATCCTCTGGTCCACCGCCTATGACACCTGGTACGCCATGGTCGACCGCGACGACGACCTGAAGGTCGGTTCGCATTCCACCGCCATCCTGTTCGGCGATCTGGACCTGGTCATCCAGGGCATCCTGTACGCACTGTTCTTCGCTGCGATGGCACTGGTCGGGCAGCGCGCGGGCTTGGGCTGGACGTATTGGGCCGGCATCGGCGTGGCGATGGCCTTGGTGGTATATGAGTTCTGGCTGTGCCGTGACCGCGAGCGAGAGCTTTGCTTCAAGGCCTTCCTGCACAACAACTGGGTCGGCGCGGTGTTGTTTGCTGGCATTGTTGCCAGCCAGTATCTGGATTGAAGAAACGGCCCGCAGTGCGGGCCGTTTCGTTGTTGCTGTGCCGTTGACCCTTTGTAGGAGCGGCGTAAGCCGCGAAGCCCACAATGTCGGATGGCGCAGTCTTTCTTGGATCTGATGGACTATCTGCTTCGCGGCTTACGCCGCTCCTACAAGCAGCATTAGACCGCGCCGATGGTCTTGCCCAGCGAACGCAGGCGGAACGCTGCAATTATCTGCAGCACGCCGTAGATCAAGGCCAGCACGCCGATCCACAGCGAGGTCACTGCCAAGCCGGCAATCGGGTTGAGTGCGAACATCACGCCCAAGGCCACCGCCAGCAGGCCGCTGACAATCAGCATCCACTCGCCAGTGATCTGCTTGCGCACGCGGATGGCGAACACGATGCGGTAGATGCCACCAACCACCAGCCAGGCGGCCAGGAACAGCAGTAGCACACTCGCCGTTGCCAGCGGGTTGATCACCGCCAATACACCAAAGGCGATGGAAGCCAGCGCATAGAACAGCGCCCAACCGCGCGAGACCGGTGCCGAACCGCTGAAGGCCGAGACCAGCACCACCACGCCTTCAACAATGGCCATGATGCCAAGCCACCACGCCAGAACGGCCGCGGTACGCACCGGCGCCACTACCGCCAGTACGCCGAATATCACAGCAAACAGGCCAAACAGCAGCAGCACCCACCAGTTGCGCGTCAATGTGCCAAACAGCGATCCAGCAGGAAATCCCGGGGAAGCACCCATGTCTGTCTCCTCATGTTGAACAGGTGTAAAGGCCTCGCGTACCCAGTCTAGGCCCATAGCTGTAGTGATGACATGTAGAGATGACACCCGAGATTTCAAGCCAGTTGCGGCGCAGATACGGCCTTGTGATCACACAGACGGCAATCACGGCACCCGCGCGCAGACCCAGGCATCCACCCGCTGCACACCCGCGCGATGCAGGGTGAGCGCCGCCGCATGCAAGGTAGCACCGGTGGTCATCACGTCATCGAGCAGCACCACATGTGCGGGCAACTGCCCCATCGCGATGAAGGCGCCGCGCAGATTACGTTTGCGCTCCGATGCGTCCAACTCCGATTGCGGCTGGGTTGAACGCCGCCGATGCAGGCCCCGGCACAGCGGCAGCTGCAGCGCGTGCGCCACCGGCTTGGCCAGCTCCCAAGCCTGGTCATAGCCGCGTTGGCGCAGCCGAGACAGATGCAGCGGCACCGGCACGATCGCCTGCGGACGCTCGGCGTCGCGCACCGCCTCCAGCAACAAGGTCGACAACAGTCGCCCGGCGCTGAGGTCATGGTGGAATTTGAACCGCAGCAACAAGCCGTCAACCGGCGCGCTATAGCTAAATGCCGCCAGCGTCGATTGCAGGGGCGAGCGCGAACGCTGGCAGGCGCCGCACACCCCACCGGCATCCATGCCCGGCAAGGGCAGCGCACAACGCCGGCAAGCGGTGCGTTGCCATGGCAGTCCAACGCTGCAGGCCAGGCACAGATCCCGCCCCGGCAAGCCATCCTCACCACAGACCAGGCAGCGCGGCGGGAACAGCAGCGCCGACAACTGGCCCCCAATCCTGTAAACCAGACCTTTCATTGGATAGTTGACAGCAATGTGTATGCTGACCAGACTGCGCCGCTTCCATCGCCCCATCTGTCAGGTAATACCGATGTCCACCGTCATCCGCCACGACTGGAAGCGCGAAGAGCTGCTGTCCCTGCTCGAACTGCCCTTCCCCGAGCTGCTGCATCGCGCAGCCAGCGTGCATCGCCAGCACTTCGACCCGGCGCAGGTACAGGTTTCCACCCTGCTCTCGGTCAAGACCGGCGGTTGCCCGGAAGACTGCGCCTACTGCCCGCAGGCACAGCGCTACGACACCGGCGTGGACGCGCAGAAGCTGATGGACACCGACAGCGTGGTGGCGCGTGCCCGCGCCGCCAAGCAGGCCGGCGCCTCGCGCTTCTGCATGGGTGCGGCCTGGCGCTCGCCCAAGGACCGTGACATCCCCAAGGTCGCGGCGATGATCCGCGAGGTGAAGTCGCTGGGTCTGGAGACCTGCGCCACCCTGGGCATGCTCGAAGGCCACCAGGCGCAGGCGCTGAAGGACGCCGGGCTGGACTACTACAACCACAATCTGGACACCGCGCCGGATTATTACGACTCCATCATCCATACCCGCCAGTACCAGGACCGCCTGGATACGTTGGAGCACGTGCGCAACGCCGGCATGAAGACCTGCTGCGGTGGCATCGTCGGCATGGGCGAGACCCGCGAACACCGCGCCGGCCTGCTGCAGGCGCTGGCCAACCTGCCGGCGCACCCGGATTCGGTGCCGATCAACCGTCTGGTGCAGGTCGCCGGCACGCCGTTGCATGGCAGCGCCGAGCTGGACCCGTTCGAATTCGTGCGGATGATCGCGGTGGCCCGCATCGTGATGCCGCGCTCGATGGTGCGGCTGTCGGCCGGCCGCGAGAGCATGAGCGACGAGCTGCAGGCGCTGTGCTTCCTGGCTGGCGCCAACTCCATCTTCTACGGCGAAAAGCTGCTGACCACCGGCAACCCGGACACCGAGCGCGACCAGGCCCTGTTCGCCCGCCTCGGCATCAGCCCGATGCAGGTACATGTGGATGCCGACGACCACGACCACCCCGGTACGGTGCACCTGGATATCGCCCCGCTCTGCGCCCGTAGCGCCTGATCCCGGCGGCGCCCCGCCCGCGGGGCGCCGCTTGGGCATTCTTACAGGCAACCGGGTACGCTAGCCGCCCGCTTGACCATGAACCTTGCCATGGCCCGTCCTGACATCCACGACCGCATCCACGCCCAGCGCAAGCTGCGGCTTGCCCAGGGCCGCATCCGCACCCGGCGCAGCATCAGCCGCCGTGACGGGGTGCGTTTGGAACTGGACGGGCGCTGGTTGACCGGCTTCTGCAGCAATGACTACCTCGGCCTGTCGCAACAGTTCGAGGTGATCGCCGCGCTGCAGGACGCCGCCGGCCGTGAAGGCGCCGGCAGCACCGCCTCGCACCTTGTCTGCGGCCATCACAGCCTGCACGAGCAGCTGGAACGCGAGATGGCTGACTGGCTCGGCTATCCGCGCGCCCTGCTGTTCGACAGCGGCTTCATGGCCAACCTGGCCGTGCAGCAGGCGCTGCTGAGCGAAGAAACCGATATCTGCGTGCAGGACCGGCTCAACCACGCCAGCCTGCTCGATGCCAGCCGCCTGGCCGGCTGCCGCCTGCGCCGCTATCCGCACCTGGACAGCGAAGGCGCCATGCGCCAGCTCAAGAACACCGCCGATGGCGCCGCCATGCTGGTCACCGACGGTGTCTTCAGCATGGATGGCGACATCGCCCCGCTGCGCTCGCTGGCACTGGTGGCACGCATGCAGGAGGCGTTGTTCTATGTGGATGACGCCCACGGCATTGGCGTGATCGGCGAACACGGCCGCGGCTGCGTAGCCGATGCCGGGTTGGGCGTGAACGAAGTTCCGCTGCAGCTGCTGACCCTGAGCAAGGCACTGGGCGGGCACGGCGCCGTAGTCGTGGGCGAAGACGCGCTGATCCAGCATCTGGCCGAAACCGCACGGCCCTACATCTACACCACCGCCCTGCCACCAGCACAGGCGGCCGCCTCGCTGGCGGCGGTGAAGCTGGCGCGTCGCGACCATTGGCGCCGCGACAAGCTCACCGAACTGATCGCCAGCTTCCGCGAAGGCGCACGTCGCAACGGGCTGGAGCTGATGGCCTCGGAAACCCCGATCCAACCGCTGCTGTGCGGCGACGAAGCCACGGTGATGGCCTTGTCGGCGACGCTGGAGCAGTCCGGCTTCCTGGTCAGCGCGATCCGTCCGCCGACCGTACCCGAAGGCAAGGCACGCCTGCGCGTGACCTTGTCGGCGCTGCATAGCGTCGAGCAGGTCAAGGCGCTGGTGGAAGCCATCGCCAAGGCCCGCGATGTGGTGCTGTACCAGAAGTCCTTGAACACTGTTGCCTGAGAACCGGTTGTAACGCCATGCATATCCACGTCACCGGCAGCGGACCGGCATTGGTCCTGATCCACGGCTGGGCACTGCATGGCGGCATCTTCGCGCCGCTGGTGGAACGTCTTGCACCGCACTTTGAACTGCATGTGGTCGACCTGCCCGGCCATGGCCACAGCCGCGACGACAGCACGCCCTTGCGCCTGCCGTATCTGGTCAACGCCATCGCCATCGCCACCCCGGCAGCAGTGTGGTGCGGCTGGTCGCTGGGCGGATTGGTTGCACTGCATGGTGCAGCAACGCTGCCGCAGGTGCGCGGACTGGCGATGCTGGCGGCCACGCCGCGCTTCGTCCGTGATGCGGATTGGCCCAACGCGGTGGAGCCGGTGGTGTTCGAACAGTTCGGCCGCGATCTGGAACAGGATTACCGCGGCACCCTGGAGCGCTTCCTCGCGCTCGACGTGATGGGCTCGCAGCACGCCCGCAGCGAACTGCGCACCCTGCGCGATGCTCTGGTCGAACGCGGCGAACCGGCCCCGCGCGCCCTGCACGAAGGCCTGACCCTGCTGGAGCGCAGCGACCTGCGCGGCAGCCTGCCCAGCCTGCACAAACCCGGCCTGTGGATAGGCGGCCAGCGCGACCGGCTGGTGCCGTCCAAGGCCATGCACCAGGCCGCCGCATTGGCGCCGGCAGGCCTGCACAACGCCCACACCATCGACGGCGGAGGCCACGCCCCGTTCCTTGGCCACGCCGATCACGTTGCCGGGCTGCTGCAACAGTTTGTTGCTGGCTGCGCGTGAGCGGTTACGCGGCCATTGGTGTTGGCTGGCCGATGATGTCGCCGGCCGCCTGAACACCGCAGCGCTCCCATCCTGAATTACGAAGCCGAATCACCGCCATGTCTTCTCTGTTCGATCCAAAACATGTCCGCCGCGCCTTCTCGCGCGCCGCCAGCAGCTACCGCGCCGCCGCCGTGCTGCAGCAGGAAGTGGCCAAGCGCCTGCTGGAGTCGTTGGACTACCTGGAAGACCGGCAACCGCAGGTGGTGTTGGATGTCGGCAGCGGCCCGGCCCACGCCACCGCGGCGATGAAGAAGCGCTGGCCGAAGGCGCAGGTGATCGCGCTGGACCTGGCCTTGCCAATGCTGGCCGAGGCCAAGAAGCAGGCCGGCTGGTGGCGCCCGTTCTCGCGCGTCTGCGCCGACGCCCGCGCCCTGCCGCTGGCCGATAACAGCGTCGACGTGATCTACAGCAACCTGTGCCTGCAGTGGGTGGAAGACCTGCCGGCGGTATTTGCCGGTTTCCGCCGCGTGCTCAAGCCCAATGGCCTGCTGGTCTGTTCAACGTTTGCCCACGACACGCTGGTGGAGCTGCGACAGGCCTTTGCGCAGGCCGATGACACCTCGCATGTCAGCCACTTCGTGCAGATCGCCCAGTTCGGCGACGCCTTGATGATGGCTGGCTTCCGCGATCCGGTACTGGATCGCGACATGTTCACCCTCACCTATGACGACCTGCCGACGCTGATGCGCGAGCTCAAGGCCATCGGCGCCACCAACGCCATGCACAACCGTCGCCACACCCTGACTGGCCGCAGCCGTTTTGCGGCAGCACGCGATGCTTACGAGCCGATGCGTCGCGCTGACGGCAAGCTCCCGAGCAGCTGGGAAGTGGTGTATGCGCATGCCTGGGCACCGGCACCGGGCGCGCCGATTCGCGAGCAGGGGCAGGATGTGGCGAGCGTACCGTTGTCGGCTATTCCGATTCGACGGAAGACGAAGGAATAGGGACAGGGGAAGATGCTGCTCCGTAGTGCCGAGCCATGCTCGGCAGGGGCTTTACCAGCGAAAAACTGCCCTCACCCCACCCCCTATCCCGCAGGCGGGAGAGGGGCTAAAGCGACAGTGCCGAGCCATGCTCGGCAGTGGCCTTGCAGACAATCCAGCGGACAGTGCGCCAGCTTCGCGGCTCACGCCGCTCCCACACGAACGGGGAGCGCGTGCCGAACCGCTCAAGCCCCTTTTACAAACAGGTCGCGGTGGAAGAAATACACTTCCTGCAGCAGGAAACGCCAGCTGGTGTGGAAACTGCGGAAGCGCGTACTCGGTGTGGACGACGCCAATGCATCAATCCCCAACTCGTTCGATAAGCGCAGCGCGCGCGCCATGTGCAATGGATCGCTGACCACGATCACCTTGTGCATGTCGTGCTTGGCCATCACCTGCTTGGCTTCGACCAGATTCTGCCGGGTGGTGCGCGAGCGGGTTTCGATCAGGATGTCTTTGCTCGGAATCGCCTGCTTCAACGCATAACGCCGTGCCACCTGTGATTCGGAGAAGCGCGCGCCCGTACCGCCAAAGCCGCCAGTGAAAATCAACTTCGGTGCATAGCCCTGCCGGTACAGATCAAGGCCATGGCGGATGCGCTCTTCAAATACCGGCGAAGGCTTGGCGTCATAGGCCGCTGCGCCGAGCACGATGATGGCATCGGCAGGCGCGGCCTGGTCGCGGTCACCCACCCAGATGATCCACGCCGCCACGCCCAGCACCCACAGCAGCAGCAACACACACAAGCGCCACAACCATCCCATCAACCCCGTGCGCCGAACAGCTGCCTTCATGCCTGCACCCAGGGCAAGGCATCCAGATCCACATTGCCACCGGACAAAACCAGCCCCACCGTGCGCCCGGCAAAGCGCTGCGGCTGGGCCAGCACCGCAGCCAGGGTGATCGCCGAGGACGGCTCGACGGTCTGCTTCATCACCTGCCAGATCAAGCGCATCGCGGCCACGGTATGGGCATCGTCCACGCTGATTACCTGTGCCGCGCCGTGCAGCAACGCGAAGTTGGGCGCACCCAGCGCGCCGCGCAGGCCGTCGCATAGCGTATCCGGCACGAAATCGATCAAACGCTCACCCGCAGCCAGCGAACGTGCGGTATCGGCAGCACCGGCCGGCTCGGCCAGCACCAGCTCGCAGTTCGGCAGCAGCTGCTGCATCGCCAGCAGGCTGCCGGCCGCAAGGCCGCCGCCGCCGACCGGCACCACCAGTACATCCAACTGCGTGCCGGCCTGACGAATCAGCTCCAGCACAGCCGTGCCTTGCCCGGCGATTACCCGCGGGTCGGTATAGGGATGAACCAGCGTCGCCCCGGTTTCCCGCTGTACGCGCAGACATTCAGCTTCGCGTGCGGCCTGGGTTGGCGCGCACCGCCACAACGTGGCCTGGTTGCGTTCGATATTGGCCAACTTGGCCGCCACCGCACCTTCGGGCACCACCACATGGCAGGGAACTCCGCGCGAGCGTGCCGCCAGCGCCAGTGCGGCACCGTGGTTGCCCGAAGAATGTGTCACCACCCCGTGGCTGGCGTGCTCCACATCCAGCGACCACACCGCGTTGCAGGCCCCGCGGAACTTGAACGCGCCGCTGCGCTGCAGGTGTTCAGCCTTGAAGTGCAGGCTGGCGCCGGCCAACGCATCCAGCGCGCGTGAGCGCAGCACCGGGGTGACCGTCGCATGGGCGGCAATCCGCGCCGCCGCTGCCAGAACCTCGGCAAATCCGGGCAAAGGGAGTTCATTCATGGTGAAAGGTTAGCCCAGGCCCCGGGCCTGCGACCATCTCATCTGCGCACACGTTGTATGTTCAGCCATGTAGACGCGAATTAAGGGCCGATTCAACGCCGCGGCCCGAAGCTGGATGCCATACCCACGAGGGGGGGATTTTTTATGATCAAGCGCCTGATTATTTCCACCGGCCTGCTATTGGGCCTGTCTGGCTGCGCCACTTACGACTACGTAGGCGGCAGTTCGGGCGGCTATTACCACGGCTCCCCCTCGGTGCAGTACAGCTATCCGTATGGTTACCCGGACCGTGGCTACGGCTACGGCGGTTATGGCTATGGCAGCGGCTATTACGGCTACGGCAGCTATGGCTACCCGGTCTACCGGCCCAACTACAACCGCCCGCGCCCGCCGTATCACGGCAACGGGCAGCGTCCGCCAGGCCATGGCAATCGGCCGCATCCCGGTGGTGACGGTGATCACAACCATGGCGGCAACCGTCCGCGTCCGCCGGGCAACGGCAATGGTGGCAACGATGGCCGTCCAACCCGCCCACCGCCGGTCAATGGCGGCGGCAACAAGTCGCCGTGGCGTGACCTGGACAATCTGAGCCGGCCGCCGCGTGCCAACAACCAGCCGATGCAACGGCCACAGCCCATGCAGCAGGCAATGCAGCGACCACAGGCGTCTGCTCGTCCGGCTATTCAGGCACGGCCGATGCCGGCACGACAGCCGTCACAAACCCGTGAAGCGCGCGGAGTCAGGAACCAGGAACCATAAAAAGGTTGCAATTGCCGTAAATGCAGGCATTCTTGGTCCTACGGGTGACCGCTTGCGTCGCATAGTGACCTAAACCGGTCTCGCCCAGACAGCTCAATGTCGATGTCCGTCAGGAAATCTGGATCCCCCCTGTTCCGGCCCTGTCGGGCATCGGCGCCTACAAAGACAAAGCCCCGGCCTAGGCCGGGGCTTTGTCTTTTAACGCTTTCCCGCCAAGGCGGGCCTTGCTGGATTGCAAGGCCGGTAGTCCCCCGACTACCGGCCCCCTGCTACCCCAACGTACGCTTCGGTCGGCCCCTGTTCCAATTCCGACCTTGTTGCGCCTATGTCGCATGCCACGTTGGGTGCAATGTATTAACTGCAGGTTGCGTGCCAACTTTAGGGTTGATGCGTACCTGATTGCGCTTGGCAGTAAAATCACCACACACGCCGTCGTACCGTGGGAATCCCCCGCCGACGGACTTCACACTTTCTTGACCGATCTCACGCCCATGAGCGACTCCTTCTACCGTTACGACGTCATCGTCATTGGCGGCGGCCACGCTGGCACCGAAGCAGCCCTGGCTGCTGCGCGTGGCGGCGCCCGCACCCTGCTGCTGACCCACAACGTCGAAACCGTTGGCGCGATGAGCTGCAACCCGGCCATCGGCGGCATCGGCAAGGGCCACCTGGTCAAGGAGATCGACGCGCTCGGTGGCGCCATGGCACATGCCGCCGACCGCGCCGGCATCCAGTGGCGCACACTCAATGCCTCCAAGGGCCCGGCCGTACGCGCCACCCGTTGCCAGGCCGATCGCAACCTGTACCGGATGGCGATCCGCGGCATCGTCGAGTCACAACCGAACCTGACCGTGTTCCAGGCCGCCGTGGATGATCTGGTGATTGAAGGCGACGCCGTGCGTGGCGCCATCACCCAGACCGGCCTGACCTTCCACGCTGCCGCCGTTGTGCTGACCGCCGGCACCTTCCTGGCCGGCAAGATCCACATCGGCGAAACCCAATACACCGCTGGCCGCATGGGCGACCCGCCGGCGACCACGCTGGCCGCACGCCTGCGCGAGCGCCCGTTCGTCATTGATCGCCTGAAGACCGGCACGCCGCCGCGTATCGATGGCCGTTCGCTGGATTACAGCGTGATGGACGAGCAGCCCGGCGACGATCCGCTGCCGGTGATGTCCTATCTGGGCGACGTCAGCGAGCATCCGCAACAGGTGAGCTGCTGGATCACCCATACCAGCGAGCGCACCCACGACATCATCCGTGGCGCCCTGCACCGCTCGCCGCTGTACAGCGGCCAGATCGAAGGCATCGGCCCGCGTTACTGCCCGTCGATCGAAGACAAGGTGGTGCGCTTCGCCGAGAAGAACAGCCACCAGATCTTCGTCGAGCCGGAAGGCCTGGACGTGGTGGAGATCTATCCCAACGGTATTTCCACCTCGCTGCCGTTCGACGTGCAGCTGGAACTGGTGCGCAGCATCCGTGGTTTCGAACAAGCGCATATCACCCGCCCCGGCTACGCGATCGAGTACGACTTCTTCGATCCGCGCGGCCTGAAGAACACGCTGGAAACCCGTCAGGTCAACGGCCTGTTCTTCGCCGGCCAGATCAACGGCACCACCGGCTATGAAGAAGCCGGTGCGCAGGGCTTGTTGGCAGGCATCAACGCCGCCTTGTTCGTGCAGGGCAAGGACGGCTGGTGCCCGCGTCGCGACGAAGCCTATATCGGTGTACTGGTCGACGACCTGATCACCCACGGCACCAGCGAGCCCTACCGCATGTTCACCAGCCGCGCCGAATACCGGCTGCAGCTGCGCGAAGACAATGCCGACACCCGTCTGACCCCGACCGGCCGCAAGCTTGGCCTGGTCGACGACCGCCGCTGGTCCGCGTTCGAAACCAAGCAGGCCGCCGTTGCCAGCGAGAGCGCACGCCTGCGCGGCATCTGGGCAACGCCAGGCAATGCGCTGGGCCGCGAAGTTGCCGAAGCAACCGGCGTGGCAGTCAGCCGCGAAACCAATGTGCTGGACCTGATCAAACGCCCGGAACTGGATTACGCCAAGCTGATGCAGGTGCCCTCACTCGGACCAGGCGTCAATGATGCGCGCGTGGCCGAGCAGGTGGAAATCAGCGTCAAGTACGCCGGCTACCTGGACCGCCAACGCGATGAGATCGAACGCCAGCAGCGGCATGAGAACACCGCAATTGTCGAAGGTTTCGACTTTGCCTCGGTGCGTGGCTTGTCGGCTGAGGCACTGCAGAAACTGGAGCGCGTGCGCCCGCAGACCATCGGTCAGGCACAACGTATTCCGGGCATGACGCCGGCGGCGATTTCACTGCTGCTGGTGCATCTGGAGCGGGCGCGACGCGGCAAGGTGGCTTGAGGTTCTGATTTGGGTTGTTGGTGGTAGGAGCCCAGGAGCTTTACCCCTCGCCAACCCTCCCCTGCGCTTCGCGCAAGGGAGGGGGCAAAAGCGGCGCTCCGCCAGCGGAAAGAACACGCGAAACAGCTCCCTCCCTTGCGCGAAGCGCAGGGGAGGGTTGGGGAGGGGTGCCTTTCGCGAACATCCCAACGTCGCCCAGACCACATCAATGCATCCCTACTGCATCTGATTTCCAGACAACGCCTCAAGCGCCTGAAGCCCGCCACGCAAAGCCGCTACCAAGCCGCGCGCTATCATGCGCATCAACGCCCCACCGACTTTGAGTTCCAGCATGCCCGCACTCCGCCCCTTCCTGGATAAAACCCCCACCCTCGGCGAGCGCGTCTATATCGACGAGGCCTGCACCATCATTGGCGATGTGCAGATTGGTGATGATGCGTCGGTGTGGCCGTGCACGGTGATCCGTGGTGATGTGAACCATGTGCGTATTGGTGCGCGTACCAATGTGCAGGACGGCACCATCATCCATGTCAGCCACGACAGTCCTTACAACAAGGGTGGCTACCCGACCCTGATCGGCGAAGGCGTTACCGTTGGCCATGGCTGCATCATCCACGCCTGCACCATCGGTGATTACTGCCTGATCGGCATGGGCGCCTGCATCCTCGATGGTGCGGTGATCGAGGCCAATGCCTTCATCGCCGCCGGCGCGGTGGTTGGCCCGGGCAAGGTGGTGCGCAGTGGCGAACTGTGGGCTGGCAATCCGGCACGGCTGATGCGCCAGCTCAGCGAGAAGGATATCGAGGGCCTGCGCTATTCGGCCGATCACTACGTCAAGGTCAAGGACCAGTACCGCGGCATGCAGGGCTGAGCGAGCAGGCATTGTCGGTACCCGCCTCGCGGGTGCACACTGCCGGCCTTGGCGTGGGGACGCCTTCGAGGGTTTGACATGAAGTCGATGCGAATCGTGGCGCAGCGTCTGTTGGCGGCTGTGGCACTGCTGTGTGTGGTTTGCTTTGCCGCCTCCGCCCAGGACGCTGCCCAGGAAGAACAGGGCATGAGCGCAGAGCAGTTCGAGCAATCGCTGCATTTCCGTAGCGGGCAGATCGAGGTTCCCGAGGCGCGGGCCCACTTCAATTTGAATGACGAGTTCCGCTATCTGGACAAGGCTGACGCGCGCCGGGTGCTGGAGGACATGTGGGGCAACCCGCCCGATGACAGCGTGCTGGGCATGATCGTGCCGCGCAGTCCGGGCTTGAGCGAACAGGACGGTTGGGCGGTGGTTGTAACCTGGTCCGACGATGGCTACGTGTCCGACGAAGATGCCAGCAAGATCGACTACGCTGACATGCTCAAGACCATGCAGGCCGAGACCCGCGACAGCAACCCGGAGCGCATCAAGGCCGGCTATGGCTCGCTCGACCTGGTGGGCTGGGCGGTGCCGCCCCGCTACGAGGCAGGCAGCAAGAAGCTCTATTGGGCACGCGAGCTGGCCTTCAACGACCAGCCCGATCACACCCTCAACTACGACATCCGCGTGCTTGGCCGCCACGGCTACCTGAGCTTGAATGCCGTTTCCGGCATGTCCGAGCTGGCAACCGTGCGCGAAGGCATGGACAAGCTGCTGCCGATGGCCGAGTTCGACCAGGGCGCACGTTATGCCGATCACAACCCCAGCACCGACAAGGTCGCCGCCTATGGCGTGGCTACCCTGATCGGCGGTGGGCTGGCGGCCAAAGCCGGGCTTTTTGCCAAGCTAGGCCTGTTGTTGGCCAAGTTCTGGAAGCTGCTGTTGATCGGCGTGCTGTTCTTCGGTGCCGCCATCAAGAAGCTGTTCGTGCGTGGCGACGACAACCGCACCGTGCGTTGAGGCTTGCCGCAACCAGCCCACTGTTGCCGGCAGTGGGCTGGGTTTTCACGCTGCCGCCAGCTAAAGTCAGCACTCTGATAAGGACGTAGCAGAGACACGAATGCCACAGGCATCCGTCCGGGCCGGACTCCGGGCTTCCATCCGCCGCATGCAGCACCAGCACTTGTTGCTGGAGCCACTGCAATGAACACAGCGCGGCCGATGCTGGACACCTATCGCGAGGTCATCACGCCTGAAGGCGTGCCCCTGCAACTGCCCGCTGCCGGTCCGGTGCCGCGTGCCCTGGCCTGGCTGATCGACCTGTGCGTGCGCTTTGGCGTGCTGATGGTGATGAGCCCGTTGCTGGTCGCACTGGGTGAGCTCGGCCAAGGCATCTACCTGGGCTTGATGTTCCTGATGTTCTGGGCCTACCCGATCGTGCTGGAGGTGTGGCTCGGCCGCACCTTGGGCAAGAAGGCATTGGGCCTGCGCGTGGTCGCCCGCGACGGCGCACCCTTGGGCTGGATGGCGGCGATCGTGCGCAACCTGCTACGCACCGTCGACGCGCTGCCGTTTGGTTACGCACTGGGCCTGGTCACCTGCCTGTTTGATCCGCATGGCCGTCGCCTCGGCGATCTGGTTGCCGGTTCCCTGGTGATCCATACCGCGCCGCGTCCGGTTACGCCGCCGGCCCGCATCGATACCGCACTTGCGCCGCCGCTGCCCTTGCAACCCAACGAACAGGCCGCGCTGATCGCCTATGCCGACCGCGCACCGGCGCTGTCACCCGGACGCCAGCGTGAACTGGCCGACATCGTCAGCGGTCTGAGCCAGGAGCGCGGCCAGGCCGGCGTAGTGC
The DNA here is from genome assembly GCF_056759935.1 of Stenotrophomonas sp. STEN035. Taxonomy (NCBI): domain Bacteria; kingdom Pseudomonadati; phylum Pseudomonadota; class Gammaproteobacteria; order Lysobacterales; family Lysobacteraceae; genus Stenotrophomonas; species Stenotrophomonas sp. STEN035. The sequence goes on along the minus strand of NZ_JBRRDY010000025.1, from coordinate 15,621 downwards.
GCTTGTATGCAATGGCCAACTGGTTGCTGGGGCGGCGATGAGACAGGAACAGTTCGTCACCCGCTATCAGCGCGAATGGCAGCAGTTCGAGGACTGGCTGCAACGCCGTGGCGAGCGCTCACGAAAAGAGCGGCGCAGCATCGACCCTGACTTATTGGGCGATGAGACCATTCCGCAACGCTACCGTCGCCTCTGCCAGCAGCTTGCCTTGGCGCGTCGTCGTGGTTATAGCCCGCAGCTGGTGGAACAACTGCAGCAGCTGATGCAGCGCGGCCACAACCTGCTGTACCGCACACCGGCACCGCGCTGGCAGCGTGCGCTTGAATTCCTGTTCGCTGATTTCCCAAGCACCGTGCGCAGCCAGGCCGGGGCGATGTGGGTGGCCTGCGCGCTGTTCGTGATTCCGCTGGTCGGCATCTTCGTGCTGTTGCAGTACAAGCCTGAGCTGATCCACATGCTGCTGGACCCGCGCCAGGTCGCGCAGATGGAAAAGATGTACGACCCCGCCGCCGACAATCTGGGTCGCGACAGCGGCACCGACTGGGCGATGTTTGGCCACTACATCATGAACAACATCAGCATTGGCCTGCGCACCTTTGCCAGCGGCTTGTTGGCCGGTATCGGCACCATCCTGGTATTGCTGTTCAATGGCATCACCATTGGCGCGGTGGCCGGGCATCTGCAGCAGATAGGCTCAGGTGATCCGTTCTGGCGCTTTGTGGTCGGCCACGCGCCGTTCGAGCTGACCGCCATTGTGATTGCCGGCGGTGCGGGCCTGCAGCTGGGCTTGCGCCTGCTGGCACCGGGTCGCAAACGTCGCATCGATGCACTGATCGAAGGCGGCGTGATTGGTGCACGGCTGTGCCTGGGCGTGGCCTTCATGCTGCTGGTGGCCGCCTTCATCGAAGCGTTCTGGTCCTCGATCGCGTGGGTGCCGATGTGGGGCAAGCTCAGCGTGTCTGCCGTACTGTGGACGGTAGTGCTGCTGTGGCTGTGGCGCGGCGGGCGTGGAGGTGATCATGCGGATTGATCAGCTCGATGTCGCACTGCGGGCGCGTTCGCAATGGGAAGCGATGGAGCTGGGTACGGCCCTGGTGCGCCGCCACGCAGCGGCGATCTGGAAGCCCTGGATATTGCTGACCCTGCCCGTGTTTGCCCTGCTCAACCTGCTGGGCTGGTGGCTGGACAACTTCTGGGTGTCCAGTTTCATCCTGTGGTGGCTCAAGCCCGCGTTCGAGCGCATACCGCTGTATGTGATTTCGCGCGGCGCGTTTGGTGCCGAGCCCACTACCGGCCAAACCCTGCGCGCGCAATGGAACTGGGGCTGGCGCGGTCTCGGCGCCTACCTCGGCTGGCGTCGGCTCAGCCCTGCGCGCTCGCTGCTGATGCCGGTCGATCTGCTGGAAGGCGGCGACGCCAGCCAGCGGCGCGGACGCCGACATGCACTTGGCGGTGCCGCCTATGGCCACGCCTCCCTGCTCACCTGGGTGTGCTGGCATTTCGAGGCGATGCTGCAGCTTGCCGGTGTCGCCCTGGTCTTCATGTTCGTGCCGGTGGAACTGCTGTCCGAATCACTGCGCGCCACCTGGGAACTGATTGGGGAGGACACCCCGGCTTGGGCATGGGTAGGCTTCAACCTGCTGGCATGGCTGGCCATGACCTTGATCAGTCCGTTCTACAGCGGCGCCGGCTTTGGCCTGTATCTCAACCGCCGCACCCAGCTGGAAGCCTGGGATGTGGAGATCGCCTTCCGCCGCCTGCGCGAACGCCTGGCAGGCATGGCACCCATGCTGGTGTTGTTGCTGGCCGTGTTCGCGCTGCCATCACTGCAGGCGCGGGCGCAGGATCCTGCAGACACGGATGGCGGCAACAGCCACCACAACCACAAAGCCGCAGTGCAGGCAGAAGCTGCCCCAGCCAGTACAACCACACCGCAACAGCTGTTCGGTGCCACACCAGCCGATACCGCCGGCTTCCGCCAGGCCGCTGCACGCGCCTATGAGGATCCGCAGCTGGGCGCCAAGCGCAACGTCACCCGCTGGGTGAGGAAGGACTCGGACAAGACGCGCGATCCCAAGGAAGACGCAGACCGTCCCGATGCAGGTCCAATCTTCAACGCCATCGCCAAGGCGGTGGCGTTGATCGGCGAGAGCATCCTGTGGATCCTGCTCGGCGTACTGCTGGTGGTACTCGCGCTCACCGCACGCTGGTGGCTGCCGTGGTTCCGCGGCGATGGCCGCAGTACCCGCGAGGAGCAGGCACCGGCAACCCAGGAGGCGCTGCTGCTGCCTGAAGTACTGCCACCCAACATTCTCGGCAGCGCGCGGCAACTGTGGCGCGACGGCAAGCCGCGGCATGCGCTGGCGTTGCTATACCGTGCTTCGGTTGAAGTGCTGGTCGAACGCGGCAATGTGATCCTGCCACCCGGCGCCACCGAAGCGCAGTGCCTGCGTGCATCACGCAAGATGCCGCAGGAAGCCGACCGCAGCCTGTTCGCGCGCATGGTGCGCACCTGGCAGTACGCCGCCTATGCCGGCCGCCTGCCCAGCGATGACGAGTTCGAAACGCTGACCAAGGAGCTGCAGCAGCAGTACGGGTGGCCGGCATGAACGCTGCCCTGCGTAACTCGCTGATCATCGTGTTGCTGTTGCTGGCGGCGCTGATTGGATTCTGGTTCGTGCGCAACTTCGAGCGGGCCAGCGAAGAGATCACCCTGCCCGCTTACGGCGAGCCGACCTACAACGCGCTGTATGCGCTGCGCGAAACCCTGATCCGCGATGGCAGCAAGGCTGAAACCCGCCGCCAGCTTGATCTGCCGGCCATGCAACTGCAGCCGGGCGATACTGTGTTGATGCGCGATGACCCGCGCCTGCTCACGCAGGCACAGGTGGAAAGCCTGCTGGACTGGCTGCAATTTGGTGGCCACCTGCTATTGCAGGCGCCCGACGCCGACGAAGACCTCGATGGCAACGAACAAGGCCTGCTGGAACGCCTGGGCGTGGTCACCAGTGAAGTCCCGGCGCGTTGCCAGATCTGGCAGGTGCCCGGCCAGGAATCGCACAACGAGTTCTGCAGCGGCAACCGCTTCACCCTCGCCGAGAAGGCCCGCGCCGAGCACCGCTGGGCCGATGCCGGCGACGATGGCACGCTGGCCTATGCCCGCCTGCGTTACGGCCTGGGGCGGGTGGATGTACTGGGCAGCATGGACTTCCTGCTCAATGGCGGTGGCGAACGCGACACCGGCCTGCGCGACATCCCGCACCGCGATCTGGCCCGGCTGGTGCTGGCACCCAATTACGGCAAGGGCATCACCCACCTGATCTACGCGATGGAACTGCCATCGCTGTGGAAGACGCTGTTCCAACGCGGCTGGCCGGTGTGGGTGCCGTTGTTGCTCGCGCTGCTGGCGTGGCTGTGTATGCGCTGCCAGCGCTTCGGCGCGCTGCTGCCCTCGCCGCGCGAAGACCGCCGCTCGCTGCTGGAACACGTGCGCGCCAGCGGCGAACACCTGCACCGCTACCGCAAGTCACCGCTGCTGTATGACGCAGTACGCCAGGCCTTCCTCGCCCGACTGCGCCGCCGTGCACCGGTGGCCGCCGCATTGAGCGGCGATGCCCAGGCACAAGCCATTGCCGATCATCTGCAATGGCCGATGAGCCGCGTGCAGACCGCCTTGCAGATTCCCCCTTCGCAGGACGACATCGCCCTGCGTGACCGTATCCGCTTGCTCATCCAGATGAGAAACCAGCTATGACCGACGAGCTCACTCCGCCCGCCCTCCCCGGCGATGCACCCGCGCCGACGCCTGCTCCGGCGCCGTTCAATACGGACCTGATTGAACGCGTCGAACGCATCCGCGAAGCAGTTGGCCATGCCTTCATCGGCCAGAGCGATGTGCTCGACCAGATCCTGATCGCCTTGCTGGCCGGCGGCCATGTACTGATCGAAGGCGTGCCCGGACTCGGCAAGACGCTACTGGTCCGCGCCCTGGCGCAGGCACTGGAGTTGGACTACGCGCGCGTGCAGTTCACTCCGGACCTGATGCCCAGCGACGTCAGCGGCCACGCCGTCTACGATCCTAAGACCGAGAGCTTCAAGATCCGTCGCGGCCCGGTCTTCACCAACCTGCTGTTGGCCGACGAAATCAACCGCGCCCCGGCCAAGACCCAGTCCGCATTGTTGGAAGTAATGCAGGAAGGCCAGGTCACCATCGAAGGCAAGGCTTTCGCGCTGACTCCCCCGTTCCTGACCATGGCCACGCAGAACCCGGTCGAACAGGAAGGCACCTATCCGCTGCCGGAAGCACAGCTGGACCGCTTCCTGCTGAAGGTGCTGATCGACTACCCACAGCTGGAAGACGAGAAGCAGATGGTGCAGGCCATCACCACTGGCCGCACCGCCAGCGACTTCAACCTCACCCAGGTACCGCGCGTCCTCAGCGGTGCCGATGTGGTGGAGCTACAGAAGGCGGTTGCCGCAATCACCGTTGACCCGCAGGTGATTGATTACGCCGTGCGCATTGTCGCGGCGACCCGCAAGTGGCCAGGTATCGCCCTGGGCGCAGGCCCACGCGGCAGCATCGCGCTGGTGCGCGCCGCCCGCGCACAGGCCGTACTTTCCGGTCGTGACTTCGTCACCCCGGACGACGTGCGCGAGATCGCCAAGCCGGCACTGCGTCACCGCATCGCGCTGGCCCCGGAACTGCAGATCGAAGGCCAATCCGCCGACGACGCCCTGACCGCCCTGCTCGCCAAGGTGGAGGCGCCGCGCAAGTGAGCAAAACGGCAACAAGCGCCAGCACGCCAAACGAAGCCCTTGCCTTGGCCCCTGCACGCGTAGCGCACCGGAGCGGTTTGGTGAGGGCACCTGTTGCTTCGGCTTCGGCTTCGGCTGCTGATCTTGCTCCCTCCCTTGCGCGCGCAGCGCGGAGGGGAGGGTTGGGGAGGGGTGCTTCGGTTTTTGCTTTCGCGCGTCCATGCCAAGCGCAAAATCTCCAAACAACCAGGGCCACGCAGTGAGACCCGCTCCCCTACTGATCACCCTATTGGTGCTCTGGAGCCTGCTAGGCCTGCCAGTCGCCCTGCACTACCTGCCCATGCAGGCATGGACCATCAGCGCCGCGGCAATTGCCCTGCTCGCCCTGATTGACCTCGCATTGCTCTGGCGCAAACCCAGCCCGCAGGTGCGTCGCGAACTACCCGACTCCCTCGCCCTGGGTGTCGAACGTGAGACATGGCTGCAACTGGATTCCTACGGCAAGCAGCGCGTCGACATATTCGACCTGCTGCCCGATGGCTGGAACAGCGACGGCCTGCCGCGCCGGTTGAAACTGGGCAAAGCCAGCGAAACGCGTTTCAGCTACCGCTTCACCCCAAGCAATCGCGGCACCTTCGTGTTTGATGGCGTGCACCTGCGCCTGCATTCACCGCTGCACCTGTGGTGGCAGCAACGCACCGTAGGCACACCGCAGACCGTGCGTGTTTATCCCAATTTTGCCCCACTCACCCGCTTCGCCCTGCTCAGCGCGGAGATGGCATCACGACTGGTAGGCGCGCACCTGAAGCGGCGTCGCGGCGAAGGTACCGATTTCCATCAGATGCGCGAGTACCGCGTCGGCGACAGCCTGCGCCAGATCGACTGGAAGGCTACCTCACGTGCGCGCAAGCTGATTTCACGCGAATACCAGGACGAAAAGAACCAACAGCTGGTGATGATGATCGACACCGGCCGGCGGATGATGGCCGACGAAGGTGGCCTGTCGCATTTCGACCATGTACTCAACGCATCGCTGGTGGTGTCGTATCTGGCGTTGCGCCAGGGCGACGGCGTAGGCCTGTTCGCCAGTGGTGGTGACAGTCGCTGGGTAGCACCAAAACGCGGCATGGGCGCGATCGACAGCCTGTTGCGTGCCAGCTACGACCTGCAGCCCAAGCCGGTGGCTACCGACTATCTTGCTGCGGCCACCGAGTTGTCGCTGCGGCAATCGCGGCGCAGCCTGGTGATGCTGGTAACCAACGTACGCGATGAAGACATCGAAGACCTGCTGGCCGCCGTGCGCCTGCTGCAGAAACGGCATCTGGTCTGCGTGGCCAGCCTGCGCGAACGCGAACTGGACCAGGCACTGACGCGCGAAGTGGAAACCGTGCCCGAGGCGATACAGGCCGGCGCCATTGCCGCCTACCTGCAGCAGCGCAGCGACGCCCATGAAGCGCTGCGCAGCCATCGGGTGATGGTATTGGACGTCACGGCAGAAGAGCTACCGGCAGCATTGGTGGAACGCTATCTGGCAGTGAAGCGCGACGGCCTGCTATAGCCCATTTGTCCCGGCTTCGCGGCTCACGCCGCTCCCACAAAAAACGGGTCATGTAGTGCCGAGCCATGCTCGGCAGGGGCTTCATCGGTAGAGCCTCAGCCGAGCATGGCTCGGCTCTACAGACATCATCGGCTTCGCGGCTTACGCCGCTCCTACAAAAAAACACAACCGCTTACAGATAGATCCGGGTGGTGCCCTGCGGCGCATCATCAATGATGGCGTGCGGCAGAAAACGAGCACTGTCGCGGGTGATGCGGCTATTGTCTTCGCGAATGCCAACACCACAGGCGCGGTCACCCACGATCCAGCTACCAACCAACGGGTAATTGCCATCAAACACCGGCAAGGCATGGAACGCCTGACGAATGCTCGGTCCGTTGTACGGCCCTTCGCTTTCCTGCCAGCTACCGTCGCTCATGTGCATCGCCACGTTGGCACCTTCGCGCGAATGCAGTGGCTTGCGCACCCAACCGGCCGGCAAGGCACTGCCATCGTCGAAGTAGGACTCCAGCAGATTCGGGTGGCCGCGATGGCGCTCCCACAACAACGGCAGGATGCCCTTGTTGCTCAGCACTGCCTTCCACGCGGGCTCCAGCAACTGCACACCCGAACGCGGCAAGGCTGCGCCGAACTCTTCGCGCATCAGGTCTTCCAGCGGGTACAGCTTGAACAGGCTGCCGATCACCACGTCATCCAGATCGGTGAAGCGGCCGTCGGCCGACAAGCCGATATCTTCGATCGCAATCGCCGCCGCGTGCAGCCCGGCCTGTGCCGCGCAATCACGCAGATAAGCCACCGTGCCCTGGTCTTCCTCGGATTCGCCAACCGCACTGAAATACAACGGCGGTGGCAGGCGTGAGGTCAACTCGGCAAAACGCTCAACCAAGGTCTCGTGGATGGAGTTGAACTGATCGGCCTGCTGCGGCAGCACGCCACGGTTGCGCTGGTCTTCCAACCACTGCCACTGAAAGAACGATGCCTCGTACAACGACGTCGGCGTGTCGTAGTTCAGTTCGTACAGCTTTGCCGGGCCATTGCCGTCGTAGGCGAAATCCAAACGGCCATACAGATGCGGATCACGCCGGCGCCAGCTTTCGGCGATCCAGTCGCGGAACGCCTCGGGGATGGCCAGCTGCGCCATCAGCGCTTCGCTGCCCACCACCTCGCCAACCAGATCCATCGCCATCGCATGCAGCTCGGCGCTGGGGTCTTCGATATCGTTTTCGATCTGGCGCAGGGTGAAAGCGTAGTACGCGCTTTCATCCCAGTACGGCGCACCGTCGATGGTGTGGAAGCGGAAGCCCGCCTCCGCAGCACGGGCCTTCCAGTTACCACGTTCGGCAATTGCAACGCGCTTCACTGCATCAACCGCCTGCGCTGCTGCGGCCGCCGCTACGCGCGCCAAAACCACCTCGGCTGGCGGTGACGGCACGGTTCGGGGTGGCGTTGACCGGCGCCAGGCCAGCCTTGCCGGCACCAATGCCGCTACCGGTGTTCAAACCGCCTGTACCGCCCGGTGCGGCCGGCTTGGCCCAACCATTGGCCTTGTCCTTGAACGCCGGCTGCGATGCCGGCGGTGCGGCCACGGCGCCACGGCTGCCGTTGAGCATCTGCGACATGAAGAAGCCCATCATCATCGGGCCAATGAACGAGGTGCCGGCGCTGGTCTGCTGCTGCACGCACTGCTCGGCCGGGTATTCCTTGGCGCACTCTTCCTTGCTGGCGTATTTGGGCGCAGCATCGGCGGATTGCTTCTGCGCGGTGGCAAACGCCTCGCGGCAGCTGGACGGATCGCCGGTCGCTTCGCTGCAGGCTTCCACCGAGGTGTACAGCCCTTCCTGCGTCTGCACGGCCTCTTCCTTCTGGCAGGCGGTCAGCAGCAGCGGCACGGCGCTCATCAGCACCAGTGCGGTGGCCTTGGATCGCTTCATGGTCGGTTCCCCGTCAATTTGATTCCCAATAATGCCCGATGAGGGCTGCAAGGCGGAAACCGGAAAACTCCTGAAACTGAATCGGTTTTCAGCTGGTGCGGGGGAAGCCTTGGGGTGGCTGGGGTTTGGGTATTTCTTTGCTTGCGTAGATATTCAGCGCGCGGGCGCTGTTGATGCTTTGGAAGATCAAAATCCAGAGCACCCCTCCCCAACCCTCCCCTGCGCTGCGCGCAAGGGAGGGGGCTGTCTGCTGCGCTCGTTCAGACCACGAGCAAGCCGCCTTTACCCCTTCCCTTGCGCGCAGCGCAGGGGAGGGTTGGGGAGGGGTGCTTTTGGCTTCGCTTGGCCCCGGCCCTTCCACCAACCCGGCCAAGCAACCTCCAGCCCCCAACCAACTGCCCCATTCCACCTTCAAACCACCACAAACCAATGGTTGCAGCTGCAACCGGGAACTTCATGCAGAATCAATCGCACTGCACTTCTGCACGACCGCCCCGCTCGCTCGCCATGCCTGATTACCGCTCTAAAACCTCCACCGCTGGCCGCAACATGGCCGGCGCCCGCGCCCTGTGGCGTGCCACCGGCATGACCGATGGTGACTTCCACAAACCCATCGTCGCGGTGGTCAATTCCTTCACCCAGTTCGTGCCTGGCCACGTGCACCTGAAGGACCTCGGCCAGCTCGTGGCCCGCGAGATCGAAGCGGCCGGCGGCGTTGCCAAGGAATTCAACACCATCGCCGTGGATGACGGCATCGCGATGGGCCATGACGGCATGCTGTACTCGCTACCCAGCCGCGAGATCATCGCTGACTCGGTCGAATATATGGCCAATGCCCACTGCGCCGATGCGCTGGTGTGCATCTCCAACTGCGACAAGATTACCCCGGGGATGTTGATGGCCGCGCTGCGCCTGAACATCCCCGCCGTTTTCGTTTCCGGCGGCCCAATGGAAGCCGGCAAGACCAAACTGGCCGACCACAAACTCGACCTGATCGACGCGATGGTTGCAGCAGGCGACGACAAGGTCAGCGACGAACAGGTGGCCGCGATCGAACGCAGCGCCTGCCCAACCTGTGGTTCCTGCTCGGGTATGTTCACCGCCAACTCGATGAACTGCCTGACCGAAGCACTGGGCCTGTCGCTGCCGGGAAACGGCACCGTGGTGGCCACGCACAGCGACCGCGAGGCGTTGTTCAAGCGCGCCGGCCGATTGATCGTCGAGCTCTGCCATCGCTGGTACGGCGGCGAAGAAGCCAACGTGCTGCCGCGCGGCATCGCAACGTTCGAAGCCTTCGAGAATGCGATGACGCTGGATATCGCCATGGGCGGCTCCACCAACACCATCCTGCATCTGCTGGCCGCTGCCCAGGAGGCCGAAGTGGCCTTCGACCAGCGCGATATCGATCGCCTGTCACGGCGCGTGCCACAGCTGTGCAAAGTGGCCCCGAACACGCAGAAGTACCACATCGAAGACGTGCACCGCGCTGGCGGCATCATGGCCATTCTCGGCGAGTTGGCGCGCGGCGGCCTGCTGCATACCGACGCATCCACCGTGCACAGCCGCAGCCTGGGCGATGCCATCGCGCAATGGGATGTCACCCAGACCCAGGACGCGGCGGTACATCAGTTCTACAAGGCCGGCCCTGCCGGTATTCCAACGCAGGTTGCTTTCAGCCAGTCCACGCGTTGGCCGTCGCTGGATATGGACCGTGCTGAAGGCTGCATTCGTGACGTTGCCCATGCGTTCTCCAACGAAGGCGGCTTGGCCGTGCTGTACGGCAATCTCGCCGCCGATGGCTGCGTGGTGAAGACCGCCGGCGTGGACGAATCCATCCATGTGTTCGAAGGCAATGCCCGCGTCTATGAAAGCCAGGACGCCGCAGTGAAGGGCATCCTCGGCAATGAGGTGCAGGCTGGCGACGTGGTGGTGATCCGCTACGAAGGGCCCAAGGGCGGCCCGGGCATGCAGGAAATGCTGTACCCAACCAGCTACCTGAAATCCAAGGGCATGGGCAAAGCCTGCGCCCTGCTCACCGACGGCCGCTTCTCCGGTGGCACCTCCGGCCTGAGCATCGGCCATTGTTCGCCAGAAGCAGCCGCAGGCGGCACCATCGGCCTGGTCCGCGACGGCGACCGCATCCTGATCGACATCCCGCAGCGTGGCATCAACCTGCTGGTCGACGATACTGAGCTCGCACGTCGCCGCAGTGAACAGGATACCAAGGGCTGGAAGCCCGCGGAAGCGCGTCCGCGCAAGGTCACCACAGCGTTGAAGGCATATGCCCTGCTCGCGACCAGTGCCGACAAGGGCGCGGTGCGCGACAAGGCACTGCTGGACGGCTGATCACTGCCTTCACGCCGGGAGTGGCGGCACTCCCGGCAGCCGGTCCAAGGGGCTGAGCAGACCGCCTGCACCCCGCCCAAGCACGTGCGTGTAGATCTGGGTGGTAGTGACATCCTTGTGCCCAAGCAGTTCCTGCACAGTACGGATGTCATGCCCAGCTTCCAATAGATGCGTCGCAAAGGAGTGGCGCAAGGAATGGCAGGTTGCGGGCTTCGTGATGCCTGCAAGGGCCCGTGCCGATTTCACCGCATGCTGCAACGGCTCTTCGCTGACGTGATGCCGCCCGATTGCCCTGGTTCGCGGATCGGTAGACAGCCGCGCAGAAGGGAACAGGTACTGCCAACCCGGTTCTGCGTTTGCATTTGGATACTTGCGTGCCAACGCATACGGCAACTGAACCCGACCCCTTCCTTCGTCGATATCGGTGCGGAGTATCAGCAGCGCCCGCTCGCGTTGCCGCAGCAGGCGCTCACAGAGCGAGATGGGCAGCGGCACACGTCGGTCCTTGTTGCCCTTGCCACTACGCACACATATCTCGTTGCGTCCGAAATCCACGTCTTTGATGCGAAGCCGAACACACTCCATCAAGCGCATGCCGGTGCCGTACAGCAGTTGCGCCATCATCCCCGTTTGCCCCTCAGGAATGGCTTGCAGCAGACGCGCAACCTCGTCCGGTGACAGAACAACCGGAAGGCGACGCGGTTGCTTGGCGCGCACCACCTGATCCAAGCGCGGCAGCTCCATGTCCAGCACCACGCGGTAGAGAAACAGCAACGCCGACAACGCTTGATTCTGGGTAGAAGCCGACACGTGTCTCACCGTCGCCAGGCGGGTCAGAAACTCCCCAACTTCAACTACACCAAGCTCCTGCGGATGGCGTTTGCCATTGGCAAGGATGAAACGCCGTATCCAGCCAACGTAAGCCTGCTCGGTACGCAAGCTGTAGTGCCGGACCCGGATATGCTCCCTGACTCGATCCAGCAATCGTTGGGGTTTAGCCGCTTTTACGCCTGCTGAGACAGGGGTGTATTCCATATGACGCCTTCCGGGCGGCAATAAAGTTGAAGCTTGATATGGCGATGCGGGCTGGAGAATCTCGTAAGCCATTGTTTCTTTGTGAGAATCTTCCGATTTAAAACCGAAGAAGAAGTGGGCATACTCGGTTTTACGCCGCTTTTAGGCGGTCTACTAAGAGTTAGAGGTCACTCATGTCATCCGGACTGCCGCAGCAGGAGTTTGAGATCGGAGACCCAGTCGAGGTGCTGATAAATCAACGCAACAGCACAACTCGCACGGGTCTGATTGCTCGTGCCATCTGGCACCACAAAGACGCCTGCTACAACTACTACTTAGAGGTAGACGGAGGACAGGTGTCAAAGCGCTACTTTGCCGATGACTTGGCGCGGGTGCCCTCTAACAATTCATTCAGGCCGAACCCGCTGCGCGGGTCGGCTTAATTCCAGAGTTAGGCATGCCGAAAACGCGCACCGGAGCCGAAGTAGCTGCAGGCATGTTGGTGTCAGCGGTCCAGAAGGAATGGGGTTCAGAGCTGGGCACCTCAGCCGCAGATACCACGGAGCATGTCCTAAGTCTCGCGCACGAATTGCTTCGAGCTAGCAAAGCCGGAAACCTCAATAGCGCATTGAGCTCGGCTACCGTCCCCCAGTTCCTCGGAGAGTTATGGGTCATGCGACACCCAGCAATTCAGCCCGCAGCCCAAAGACTTGAATCCTTTGTAGTTCGAGATCAGGATGCCTAACAGTTCATTCAAGCCGAACCCGCTTCGCGGGTCGGCTTAATTCCAGAGTTAGGCCTCATGGCAGATCACGCCACGACTGATAGCACTGGCCAATCAGTACATGTAGGTGCGGTTATCCGCATTACCCATCTGCAGGAGTCCACCACCAGATACCTGTCGCAACCTGAGAAGGATCGCGTTCTATCCATGATAGGCGAGGCCTTCAAAGTGTATGAAGTAGATCAGTGGGGACGCGCCTGGGTGGAAAAGTTCTGGTATGAGGGGCAAGACGTAGTCGATTCGCACTCCCTGGGGCTAGAACCTCAGCAAATTCTGATGGTGCAAAATGGGGCCTAACAGTTCATTCAAGCCGAACCCGCTTCGCGGGTCGGCTTAATTCCAGAGTTAGGCGTCATATTGGAGAACGGAACCCGCATGGCAAAGACCGCTTTAGCCCTATTGGTTGCTCTTTCCGCCATTCCAATGATGGCATTTGCCAGCGATAGTCCTTACAGCGCAGGCTATGCTGCGGGTTACAGGTTCGGGGGTTACATTGGGCAAGTCGCAAGCGATGTTGGTCCGTACCTCGGTCTATTCGCGTGCGCAGTAGCCATTTTTCAACTTCGTTTTCGCAAGCGCAGGCCTCCTCGCACTGGCAGCAAAGAGGCCTAACAGTTCATTCAAGCCGAACTCGCTTCGCGAGTCGGCTTAATTCCGGAGTTAGGCCTCTAGATGAGCGACGACACAAGCAAATACCTGGCTGATCTCGATCTGTCTCGACTTCCGGACCATGCAGGCCCGGTACTAATCGCGCTTGGTCAGTTCAATAGCGGCGAGTCAGTTACCTCCAGCTGTCCCAGGTGTGGCGCGCCAATTTCAGTAGAGGCCCGAGGCAATCCCCCCTGTGCGTGGGTACACTCCTGTCCTTGCGGCACATGCAGTGGATCATTTCGTGGGCTCTAGCATTGCCAAAGGCCTGCAGCCACGCTGTTCTGCTGCGAGGCCTAACGGTTCATTCAAGCCGAACTCGCTTCGCGAGTCGGCTTAGTTCCAGAGTTAGGCGGCTAGGGGAGTTTCATGAGGATCACAATCCTGTGTATCGGGATCGTCCAATTGGCCGCAGGCATACTGCAGCTATGGTTCGTCCTGTGGGCCGGAGAGGCCTCACTTCATCTCGGATCACCCATCCGTAACCGCGGCGACATCTCTCATTGGATTGCCGATCAATCGCAACAATCCGCAGCATCCTATCTACATGAGGCGACGCTTCAAATTATCGACACATTGCGATTGAGCCTGGACGTTCATTTGCTTTTCGGCGCACTTCTCCTTGCGCTCGGCTGTGCAACGCTCTGCATCTACTTTCTTAGCGCTCAGCGCCTGCATCCCGGGGCGCCGCCTAACAATTCATTCAAGCCGAACCCGCTGCGCGGGTCGGCTTAATTCCAGAGTTAGGCCTCATGACTGAAACTTGGCCGTTTGATCAAGATCGCGACGTAGCAACGATCACTACCCGACAGGTGCTGCAAGAAGGAGCTCCAGTTCTCGTGGTGATCCACTACTCCGATGATCACTCTTGGGCATTCCTAGGAGCCGACTCGCCCTCTAGCAATGACGCACGAGTGGTCGGTATGGGAGAGATCGTTGACATGGATAGCTCCCTCCTGACCATTGCGGACCTTCGTCCTGGATGGGTGGCCGAGCGGAATACAGTTCATGACAGCTGGCACACCAGACAGGACCGTGAGGCCTAACAGCTCATTCAAGCCGAACCCGCGACGCGGGTCGGCTTAATTCCGGAGTTAGGCGGCGGTGTGTTGGTTGGCTGGCCCTTCTCCTTTCGGCAGCAACATCGGCAAGTCACTGGTCGGCTCCGGGTAACAGTTCCAATTGTTCCCGGAATAGCAAGCTCGCCATTTCGTCTTACGCCTCACTGCTCTGCCGCAATCATTTCATCGCACTTCGGCGGCAGCGCTCGGCAAGGTTTCCCGGGCAAGCTCCATCCCGCGAGCTGTGGCATGATCGGTTCGCGTTGGGTTGCACAAGCAAGACAGTATTGGTCAGGGCGGTAGTTGGCCACAGCCGCCTAACAGTTCATTCAAGCCGACGCCGCTTCGCGGCGCGGCTTAATTCCAGAGTTAGGCATGCCGAAAACGCGCACCGGAGCCGAAGTAGCTGCAGGCATGTTGGTGTCAGCGGTCCAGAAGGAATGGGGTTCAGAGCTGGGCACCTCAGCCGCAGATACCACGGAGCATGTCCTAAGTCTCGCGCACGAATTGCTTCGAGCTAGCAAAGCCGGAAACCTCAATAGCGCATTGAGCTCGGCTACCGTCCCCCAGTTCCTCGGAGAGTTATGGGTCATGCGACACCCAGCAATTCAGCCCGCAGCCCAAAGACTTGAATCCTTTGTAGTTCGAGATCAGGATGCCTAACAGTTCATTCAAGCCGAACCCGCTTCGCGGGTCGGCTTAATTCCAGAGTTAGAGGTCACTCATGTCATCCGGACTGCCGCAGCAGGAGTTTGAGATCGGAGACCCAGTCGAGGTGCTGACAAATCAACGCAACAGCACAACTCGCACGGGTCTGATTGCTCGTGCCATCTGGCACCACAAAGACGCCTGCTACAACTACTACTTAGAGGTAGACGGAGGACAGGTGTCAAAGCGCTACTTTGCCGATGACTTGGCGCGGGTGCCCTCTAACAATTCATTCAAGCCGAACCCGCTGCGCGGGTCGGCTTAATTCCAGAGTTAGGCGGCACAGCAGACATGATCGCAACTCTAATCATCGCACTTCTTGCTACTGGCACGGCGACTGTGCCTGTCACTGAGCGACCAGCGCTTGAATGCAACATTGGACCTGCCGTGAAACAATTCGGAGGCAATGACTGGCTTGTGTATGGCTGTGCTGACGGCCATTCCGTAGTAGTCACTGCCGGCGCGCCCAATCCCGCTGCTCCGTTCGTCTTTATCCTTACCCCGGACGGTGGCGGCGGCATTGCACTTCACGGCGAAGGTACTGGGGCCAAGTCCGCTACCGAGCCCGCATATGACAGTCTCAGCAAGATGTCCGACTCAGATCTGGCCACGCTCTTCCAGGAGGCTAGTCGGGCCTATGGGCGGTAAGCTGCCGCCTAACAATTCATTCAAGCCGACGCCGCTTCACGGCGCGGCTTAATTCCGGAGTTAGGCGGCGGTGTATTGGTTGGCTGGCCCTTCTTCTTTCGACAGCAACATCGGCAAGTCACCGGTCGGCTCCGGGTAACAGTTCCAACTGCTCTTGGCAGCGGCAAG